>CAZGDX010000057.1:0-1538 GCA_964525225.1 uncultured Gammaproteobacteria bacterium | reverse complement strand
ATTGAAAAAAGTTTTCATATCTGTTAGTATAATACTGAAATCAGAATATAGCAACAGTTTTATGTTATCAAGATATGGAAAATAATAAATTAGGACAAAAAATAAGAAAATTGCGACAAAAATTAGGGCCTTCGCAAGATGATTTTGCTCGCAAGGCAGATGTACCCTATACCACACTCACCAAGATTGAAACGGGAGTTATTAAGAAGCCATCTGTTTTTGTAGTGAGCAAAATCGCGAAAGCCCTTGATGTCGCAATCGAGGATTTATTATGAATATTGGAATAAGAACATTAGAACAAAACGAAATTGATCAAGCAGTTGACTGTTTTGCTCGCGCTATTGAGCGCGATTGGCCCAACAATCAAAACGAGGCCAAAAATTGGATTTATGATGAATTTCATCACATCAACTCAATAATTTTTGGCGCGTTCTTGGGTAAAGAATTAGTAGGTGTTTGCTCTTTAGTCCCATTTGATTTTGTTTTGGCAAAGCTGGATAAAAAGGAAGGAACTCTAATTCCGAAATTCCTTAAAGATAAATTTGGGATTGATAAGGAAAAAATAATTTACCTCGGCGGATTTGGTGTGAAAGAAAAATTTGAGAATATGGGGGTTGCGACAAAACTCTTCACTTTTACTGAAAAAACTGCTATAAATAATGGGTACAGAATGTTAGTCGGACATACGGCCCGCCCAAGTCAAAAATATGGAAAAATCAAGGGCCTGGGATTTGCCTTATCAATGAAGATGGAAGAATTGCCTTTAGTAGAAAAATTTTTTCTCTCACTCCCCAATGATTTAGAAAAAGTTTGGCTCTACAAAATCATTTAATATATATGGATAATATTTCAACAAATCAATTTGATACAGCAAAAGCAAGCGGCAAGTATTTTATGTATGTTGCGATCGCGTTTGTCGCGCTTCTGATGATTTCAAATACCGTCGCCGTAAAACTTATAGGCATTGGTCCGTTTGTTTTTACTGGTGCAATTTTTATCTTCCCACTTACTTACATTTTCGGCGATATTCTTACAGAGGTGTATGGTTATCGTGCGACACGAAAAATTATTTGGTCTGCTTTTGTCGCTCTTATTTTGATGAGTTTAGCACACCTCTTTGTCCAATGGCTTCCAGCCGCTTCATTTTGGGGCGGACAAGAGGCATACGCAACAATTCTTGGTTTTGTTCCAAGAATTGTTGCAGGTTCCATAATTGCATTCTTCGTCGGCGAGTTTTGTAATTCTTTTGTCCTGTCGCGAATGAAAGTTTGGATGAATGGAAAACATCTTTGGATGCGAACTATTGGCTCTACAATCGTTGGTGAGGGTGTAGATACGATCGTTTTCGTCCTCGTCGCGTTTTATGGAACCTTGCCTCTTGCCGCTCTCTTTACGGTTATATGGTCTGGTTACTTGTTCAAAGTTGGATACGAGGTAATTGCAACGCCGATTACTTATGCTATTATCGGGTGGCTCAAAAGAGCAGAAGGTGTTGATGTGTACGACAGAGGAATTGACTATAATCCATTTACGCTGAA
>CAZGDX010000056.1:0-1622 GCA_964525225.1 uncultured Gammaproteobacteria bacterium | reverse complement strand
GGCTCGGTGAACACGTCTATGCCAACAAAAATGATCCTCACCAGAGCGGCAGCCGCGAGCATGGAACCGATGACAGTGAATACACCCGGATGGATTCCGAGAAACATTGCCGCCTTATACATATCTCTGCCGGGCGTCATAGAACCCAAAAGGTTGACGAATAAATCCACACTTGTGCCGACCATACCTACCATAAACATCATTCCTCCAAGAAGCGACCCAGAAGAAACCACGCCAAGCGAAAGCATCAGGTCGGTAGCGATAAAAATGGAAATATCCGCGATAAACGGAGAAATGGAAATGTACGCTCTCGCCGCGTTGCTCGGAGGATTGCATCTATCCCACTGATAATAGATAGACCCCCACACAAAATGCCGCGAACCGTCCTCGTTTCTGATGAAATGAGGGTATGGCCTGTAGGAAACCAGCTCCGTTTCGGGCACCAATCCGATCGCCAGCCCATGCCCCAAGCCCTCGTGGATATTGATGTCAATCAGCAAATACGCCGGCGCGGCCACAAGATGATACAACGTCTCGCGGCGGAACCGGCGGCGCGTCTCGGCGTTTGCCGAAAACGACACGCAAAGAACACACGCGAACACAACGGAAGCAACCAGTTTTCTCATTTTTCCTTCTCCTGCCCCCTTAAGGGCTCTTTTGTTTATGAACCACGCCTAAAACCCATTACGGTTTTGACTTTATAATATAGCACATTTTAAGCTTTTTGTCAATACTAAAACCGCCCCAACCTTGAAGCGGGGCGGTTTTTTGTCTTTTTACAGAGAAAATCTCCTAAAACTTTCTATTCTTATATCTATTCCGATTTTTTTAATAAGAGTTTCAATGGTCAATTCTTCGTCCTTAAAAAACGCTTGCTTGTTTAAACAAACTTCAGAATAAAATTTAGCCAATTTTCCTTCCATAATTTTATCCCAAATGGCTTCCGGTTTGCCTTCATTTTTTAATTGCTCGCGATAAATATCTTTTTCTTTTTCCAATTCGGATTGTTCCACATCTTCCGGGTTAAGATATTTTGGCGACATTGCCGCAACCTGCATGGCAACTTCGTTTGCCAGTTCTTTTGTTCCGGAAGACATTACCACAACCGCGGCCAGTTTTTTGTTTGAATGGATATATTCGCCCAAAACCGGACCTTCAATGATTTCCGCAAAAGATAATTGGATATTTTCGCCGATTTTCGCGACCAAATTCTTAATGTCTTCTTCCGCCCGAATCTTAAAACTTTGCGCATCCGAAGCCAAAAGTTTTTCCGCGTATTCCGAAGCGGTTTTTACAAAATCTTCATTCCGCGCGACAAAATCCGTTTCACAGGACAATCCGACAACCGCGACTTTTCCTTCGGATTTTGCCAACGCGATAACGCCTTCTTTAACAGCGCGTTCCGATCTTTTTGCCGCTTTTAACGCGCCTTTAGCGCGAAGAATTTCCGTGGCTTTTTCCAAATCTCCATTAGATTCATCCAATGCCTTGCTACAATCCAGCATCCCCGCGCCGGTCATTTCTCTTAATTTAATAACTAAATTTTTGTCGGCCATAATTTTATAATGTAATCTCAACCGCTAATTTTTTACGCCAATAAACGCTAATCGTTTTCGTTATTC
>CAZGDX010000055.1:0-1680 GCA_964525225.1 uncultured Gammaproteobacteria bacterium | reverse complement strand
ATGAATTCGCGGGAAAATCCCGGGTCGGACGCGAATTCCACCGGATAAATGCCCGCGCGTTTTTGCTGAGCGATAAATTCTATTCTCTTGGATAAAAATTCGTCGGCCTGCGTTTGCAGGAATTTGGACGCGTCGTTCCGCGACATTCCGCCGACGTCAAAAGGTCCGATAAAGACACCGCCGTAGATTTTTTCCGCGAAAGAAAGCTGGTAAAACAAAAAAATTCCCGCGGCGCAGGACAGGGTAATGCCGGCGAGTGTCAGAATATTTGAAAGCCACCGTTTTTTAATTTTTTTTCGGAGCAACAGTTGCCACATAGTGAAAAATGATGAATTTAGAATTCAGAATGTAGAATGATTAAAATATAAAAAATTTATAATAAAAATAAAAAATAATTCCGCATTCAGCATTCATGATTCTGCATTCGCATCAGTCCGCCAGTTGTTTCACTTGAATAGTTCCGAAATCTTTGATGATTTTCGGGAGAGTAATGGTGAGAATTCCGTTTTTTAGGCGCGCTTTTGTTTTGGAAGCGTCCACAACCGTGGGTAAAATTATTGAGCGCGAAAATTTTCCCCAGAAGCATTCCTGGTAAAAATAATTTTCGCGTTCCACCTCCTCGTCAAGTTCGCGTTTTCCGCGGATGGTGAGCATGTCATGGTTCAATGTAATCTGCAAATCTTCCAGCCGTGTTCCGGCAACCGCGGATTTTATCACTATCGCGTTTTCATTTTGGTAAACATCAACTTTAAGCTCGCCCTCTTCTTCTTTTTCAAAAACTTGTTCGGCCGCGGGCGACGCGCTCGGTTCTTCTGTCGCGCCGGTTTTTGGCACAAATCGCCATGCCGGCTCGTTGTCGTAAATTGGAAATTGAAATTTTTCTTTTTGTGTTTTCATATATTTTCTTATACTATATATATTATACTCCAAAGGATATGGCGCGGGCAAAAGGCAAGGGGTATTCTCAATAGTACTGTCAAGGATATTCTTTGCCCATCATCTTGACGCTTAATAATTTATCTGATATAATTTTAACAAAACTAAACTAAATACAATGGCCCGTTCGTCCAATGGCCAGGACACCAGGTTTTCATTCTGGGAATAGGGGTTCGATTCCCCTACGGGCTACCAAAATAAAAATCCAACTTCATGTTGGGTTTTTATTTTGCATCTTCGGGAATTGAACCCCGGAAGAAAGTGTTGATTTTTAGCGGAAATTTTGATAAACTTACTTTATGATAATACTCGGAATAGAAACAAGTTGCGACGAAACATCGGTGGCTCTCGTCCGCGCGGACAAGGGCCGTTTTTCGGTTTTGTCAAATATAGTTTCTTCGCAGATAAAAATTCACGCCAAATACGGCGGAGTGGTGCCGGAAGTGGCGGCGCGAAAACACGCGGAAAATATGATGCCGGTTTTGAAAGAAGCGCTTACAACCGCGAAAGTTAAAAAAAACGACGTGGATGTGGTCGCCGTGACTTACGGACCAGGCCTCGCGATATCTTTGCTTGTGGGAGTGGAAACCGCGCGCGCTCTTGCCTTTGCGTTGAAAAAAAAGCTGGTGGCGGTGAATCATATTGAAGCGCATATCCTGTCAAATTCATTGCTCAATAAAAAAATTAAAATTCCGGCAAATTGATTGGTGGTTTCCGGGGGGCATACGCACCTTGTTATGGTAA
>CAZGDX010000054.1:0-1698 GCA_964525225.1 uncultured Gammaproteobacteria bacterium | reverse complement strand
CCAGCGATAGCGTGGCGGGCGGGCGTTTTTAGATTTGCGGTTGACTTAATCCTTTATTTTTTAACTTCTTCCTCGCCCGCCGAAGTTTTCTTGTCCACCGGAGTTTTAACGGCGGCGAAAACGGAAGCGGGATCTTTAACCGCCGGGTTTGCCTTGCCTTCTTTAATGGCTTCGGCGGCCAAACCGGCGATAATTTCTATTGAACCGACAGCGTCGTCGTTTGCCGGAATAACATAAGAAACCGGCTTTGGATTTACATTTGTATCGCAAACCGCGACAATCGGAATATTTCTTTTAACCGCTTCATCAACGGCAGTTCTTTCATTTTTTATATCAACTACAAAAAGCGCGTCCGGATTTTTTCTAAGCGTTGAAATGCCGTCAACTTTTCTGGCCATATCGGCAATTTCTTTATCAAACATCATTTGTTCCCACTTTGTATATTTTTGAAGTTCGCCTTTTTCACGTTTTTCACGCAAATCATTATATTTTCTGATTAACTTTCCAATAACTGAAAAATTGGTGATAATTCCGCCAATCCAATGTTCGTTAATATACGGCATTCCGCATTCTTTGGCGTATTTTTCCATTACCGGCAAGGCCTGCGCTTTTGTGCCGACAAACAAAATAACACCGCCTTTTGAAGCAGTATCTTTTAAGAAATTCAAGGCCTCTTCAAGCTTAACTTGTGTTTTTTCAACGTCAATTATATTTATCGTGTTTTTTGTCGTAAATATAAATTGGTCCATCTTGGGATGGCGTCTTGAATTTTTGTGCCCGAAGTGCATTCCCGCCTTGAGCATTTCCTCCAACGAAGGTATTTTAAACATACTTGTAGTCTTTTTATCCTCCCCTTCCCATTTGGGTTTATTTGCAAAAGGCGAATAAACCAAGACTAATGAAGAAGAAGGGTGTGAATTAATTAACTTTTTAAGTTAAGTATATAATAGCAAGCCGGCTTAAAAATGTCAAGGACTTGACCCCACTGCCTATTTTTGCCGTTAAGTTGTCAAGAACCCAACAAACAAAATTAACCGATGCGTTTAAAAATATAAATAACCCTTTAAAACACAGATTTTTTATAATTTTCGGCCAAAATTGGTAGTGGGGTTGACTTTTGAGCGCGGATATTGTAAAATACTATCATAAATAAAATACCCTTATGCCCAAGTAATACAACTTTCAGTGGCAATGGGCATTTAACCGCTTAAAAATCTTAATCATCAATTTAACAGTAAACGTCAAAGTAGAGTCTAACTACGGGACGTTTTTCTGAAAGTTGATATACTGGGTATGAAAAAAGATATTCATCCAAAATATTATAAAAACGCGAAAATCGTCTGCGCTTGCGGAAATGTAATTGAAGTGGGCTCAACAGTTGAAAAAATAGACGTGGAACTTTGCAGTGCCTGCCATCCTTTTTATACCGACAAGCAGAAACTCGTTGATACCGCGCGGCGCGTGGAAAAATTCAAGGAAAAAATGGAAAAGAAAACCGCTGCCTCGGAAACAAGAAAAGGCAGAACTTCAAAAACAGAAAAAAGAAAAGCGCAGAAATCAAAGAAAACTGAATAATTCAAGCCCGCCCGGAATCTGGGCGGGTTTTGAAATATTAACTGCCACCGGGTGTCGTGCCGTTTGTCCGCGGTGTGCCACAAGGCCCAAGGCGGAACACCTGGTGACCAAAAGTCCGACAAA
>CAZGDX010000053.1:0-1851 GCA_964525225.1 uncultured Gammaproteobacteria bacterium | reverse complement strand
TTTGGGAAATTTAATCAGCGCTTTCGGACAATATAATATTTACGAATATGGGAACGCGTTTCAAAAAATTACCGGCGATGAAAATCGTTTGATGAGCGCGTTTATCCACAGGGATTTGAATGAAAAAAGAAAAATTGTTTTAAATAACGAGGAACTGACAAGTTTATTTCATTTTCCGCTCGGAACAACCGACGCGCCGAATATCAGATGGCTTAACGCCCGAAGCGCCGAACCGCCCCAAGACCTTCCGCAAGAGGGAGTGATTATCGGCCGGAATATGTACCGCGGGAAAGAAACAATTATCCGGCTTTCCAGAGAAGCGCGTAAGCGTCATATGTATGTTATCGGCCAGACCGGCACCGGCAAATCCACGTTTTTGCAGGAACTCGTCAAGCAGGATATCAAAAACGGCGACGGTTTGTGCGTGATAGACCCGCATGGCGATTTGATTGAAGATATAATGAAAGTTGTGCCTAAAGAGCGGATTGATGATGTGGTTTATTTTGACCCTTCGGATATGGCGCGCCCGTTGGGATTGAATCTTTTGGAATTTGACCCGAAATATCCGGAGCAAAAGACATTTGTCATTAACGAACTTATCAGCATTTTTGACAAATTGTTTGATTTGAAATCAACCGGCGGTCCGATGTTTGAGCAATATCTTCGCAATGCGGCTTTGCTTATTATGGAACATCCTGAATCCGGGAGCACTTTAATGGAAATTCCGAAGGTTTTAGCAGACGCGGAATTCAGAAAGTTTAAACTTACTCATTGTCAGAATCCTGTTGTTCGCGATTTTTGGACCAAAGAAGCGGAAAAAGCCGGAGGCGAGGCGGCGCTGGCGAACATTGTGCCTTATGTCACCAGCAAACTTACTCCATTTATAGCGAACGACACAATGAGACCGATTATTTCACAGCAGGAAAGTTCATTCAATATTCGCGAGATAATGGATAATAAAAAAATTCTGTTCCTTAATCTAAGTAAAGGAAAATTGGGCGACTTGAATGCTTATTTGCTTGGCATGGTTTTAGTTGGAAAGATTTGGGCCGCGGCGCTTTCGCGGGCCGACGCGCCGGCTGAATCCCGCCACGATTTTTATTTATACATTGATGAATTTCAGAATTTTACAACCGATACGATTGCCGCGATTTTATCCGAAGCCAGAAAATATGGTTTGTATCTTAATGTCGGGCATCAGTATATCGCGCAATTATCAAAAGCCAATGATACAAAAATCCGGGACGCGGTTTTTGGCAACGTGGGCACGCAGATTGCTTTCAGAATCAGCTCGGACGACGCGGAATTTATGGAAAAACAATATTCTCCGGTTTTCAACGCCCATGATTTGGTGAATCTTTCCAATTTTAACGCTTATGTTAAGATGGAATCCAAGGGCACGGTAGCGCGTCCGTTTAACATAGAAATTTACAGACATTGGGACCCATGGCACGAGGAAGCCAAAAAATTGTTCGCCGCTCCGCAGGATGTCAGGATACCGGAAGCTATAAAACAAATTTCCCGTTTGCAATACGGCAGAGACAGGGCGGAGGTTGAAGAAGATATTGCCAATAGGGCAAAAGTAACGGTAAAAAATGAGGAGGAAGATATTGAAGAAGATGAGGATGATGAAGAGGAAAAATAAAATTATAAAATTTAATAAATTAAAACAAAAATAATATGGAAAACCAAAATCCAAATCAAAATAATAATTCAATGGACGAAGTAAAAATTGATAATCCGATCGCGCCGGTTTTTCCGGCTGAAAGCAGTGTTCCGGCGAACAATGAACTCGGACAACCCATTCGGGTAGCTTCGGAAATCCAGATTCCGAATGACGATTTGCATATT
>CAZGDX010000052.1:0-1958 GCA_964525225.1 uncultured Gammaproteobacteria bacterium | reverse complement strand
TTTCCGGTGATTTTTGACGGATATAGAACCCGTTTAAAAAATCTAATTTTTTAAAAATTTCGATACTCGTCCACTGACCAAGATAAAAAAATAACAAAGATAAAAATAAAACCGTGACCCAGATTAAAATTCCGCCCATGGTCGGCGTTCCAGATTTTGTTTTATGTAATGCAGACATGATGGGAGCGGATTTCTCGTCGCGAATTTGTTTCCCCATCCTGTATTTAAATAAAATCTTCGTGAGAAGCGGGGTCCAGGCCATTGCCAGGATAAATGCCAGCGTAGTCAAGACAAAAATTTTTATAACGCCAAAGTCCATAAAATTTTTCTATTGATTAATCATGGCCACCATGAAGACCGCGCCAAAAAGCAAAATTTGAATAAAGAGACCTGTACCTGCCAAAAAATAACCAATTACCTTGTCGCGCAAATAAATAATATCCGCTATCAAAAAATTGACAACTATAAAAATCGCTCCGACTAACGGCAGGACAAAAATCCTGCTCCACGCCCCCACGAGATCAACTCCAAAATAAATATTATAATGCAGGGGCAGAACGTCTTCCGAATTTCCGAACGGCGAAAATTCCAAGTATAGGAAGGCCCAAATACCGATGTTTATTAACGCTGAAAAACCGACTACTATTTGAAAAAACCCGTCTTTAAAAATCAAAGACGTAAAGCCTCCGAATAAATCTCTCATTTCCTGCCGTACTTTCATATTATTTTATGGGCGACATTTTTCTAAGCCGCGCCACAATCCCCGGCAAAACTCGCAAAAGCCGAGTTATCTCTTTCTCTGTATTTCCTTTACCTATTGTCACCCGCAAACTCCCGTGGGAAACTTCTGGAGGAACCCCCATCGCCGAAAGCACATGCGACGGTTCGAGCGATCCGGAAGAGCAGGCCGAACCGGTAGAAACAGCGATTCCTTCCATGTCAAGCATCAAAAGAATACTCTCTCCTTCCACATTTTTAAAACAAAAATTAGCATTGCTGGGAACACGTTTTTGCAAATCGCCGTTCACAATCACGCCGGGAATCTTCTCTAAAATATCCCGGATTAATAAATCTCTCATTTTTTTTATCCTTAAATTTTGTTTTTTTATCCTCGCTTTTTGATTTAATATTTTTAGCGCCTCCCCAAAACCGACAATGCCGGCGACATTTTCCGTGCCGGAACGCAAGCCTTGTTCCTGATGACCGCCAAAAACTAAAGGGTAAATTGGCGTGCCATTTTTTACAAACAGCAAGCCCGCTCCTTTTGGTCCATAAATTTTATGAGCCGAAAGAGAAAGCATATCAACTCCCAGCCGGCTAATCCGGCAATCGCAAAAATTGGCAGCCTGGACCGCGTCGGTATGAAAATAAATCCTTTCGTCCTTTTTATTTCTTCCACGGTTAATCTCCTTTATAATCACGCCTATTTCGCTGATCGGCTGGATGGTTCCGACTTCATTATTAACATACATAACCGAGACTAAAATTGTCTCCTTGCGTATCGCTTTTCTGACATTCTCGGCTTCTATCAGCCCGATTTTTGTAACAGGCAAATAAGTTATATCAACTTCCTCTTTTTTTAATTCGCGGCAAACCTCAAGCACTGCCGGATGTTCTATGGAAGAAGTAATAATATGTACTTTTCTTTTTGGGTCAAGAAGTCTGGCCCGCCGCGTCAAACCCAAAATCGCTAAATTATTACTTTCCGTCGCTCCTGAAGTAAAATATATCTCCTTGATTTCACAACCTAAAAATTTTGCTGCCTCTTCTCTGACCTTCTCTATTCCTGCCCGAGCCTCCTGACCGGACATATGCATTGAAGAAGCGTTGCCAAATTTATTTTTTAAATACGGCGACATCGCCCGAAAAACTTCGGGGCTTATCGGCGTCGTGGCTGCGTGGTCAAGATATACTTTTTTCATAAAACTTCCTTAAAATGATTAAAAAATATTTATTTA
>CAZGDX010000051.1:0-2049 GCA_964525225.1 uncultured Gammaproteobacteria bacterium | reverse complement strand
GATTCGGAGAATTGGATTTAATGCTTGCCGGACTTCAAAAATCGGACCTGATAATTATCGCCGCCAGACCTTCCATCGGCAAAACCAGCTTGGCTTTGGATATTGCCCGAAACGCAGCGGCAAAAACAAAAATTCCGGTCGGTATATTTTCTTTGGAAATGTCCAAGGAACAGCTTGTGGACCGCTTAATCTGCTCTGAAGCCGGAGTTGACTTGTGGAAAATGCGCACCGGGCGGCTTTCCGAACAAGGAGAAAATGATGATTTTGAACGTATTGGGCACGCTCTCGGTTCGCTTTCTGAAACGCCAATTTTTATAGACGATTCTTCGTCGGCAAACATTATGGAAATCCGCACCAAAGCCCGCCGTTTACAAATGGAAAAAGGGCTTGGACTTTTGGTTATTGACTACTTACAACTTATGGAATCGCGAACTAAATCCGAAAGCCGGGTGCAGGAAGTTTCCGAAATCACCCGCGCGCTTAAGGGCTTGGCGCGCGAACTGAATATTCCGGTTATTGCCCTTTCACAGTTATCCCGCAATGTGGAAAACCGCTCACCGGCAATTCCAAAACTCGCTGACTTGCGCGAATCCGGTTCCATTGAACAAGACGCTGATGTGGTTATGTTTATTTACAGGAAATCAAAAGATACAACCATTCAGAATGCTCCTCAGGAAGAGCAAAATCTCGCCGAAATCATCGTGGCAAAACATCGCAACGGCCCGACAGGATCAATCCGCCTTTATTTTGACGACAGGCGCGTAAGCTTCAAAAACATAGAACACCGCGTGGCGACGCAATAATCTGTGGCCACTAAGCGGCCACGAGACCATGAAACAACTTCCCCAATCAGTCAAAAATCTTTTAGAGCAATTTAATCGCTTACCGGGTGTCGGACCAAAAACCGCGCTCCGGTATTGTTTTTATTTGTTAAAAAGACCGAAAGACGAACTGGCGCAATTTTCCGAAGCAATTATATCCGTCAAGAATTCAATATCCGAATGTTCAACTTGTTTTGGACTCTCCGAAAGCGCGGTTTGCGAAATCTGCTCCGACCCGCGCCGGGACAAAACCCAAATTTGCGCGGTGGCAACCGAAGAAGACCGCGCCGCCATAGAAAATACCCGCGAATTTAAGGGTGTTTACCATATTTTGGGCGGTTTGATAAACCCGCTTGAAGGCATTACGCCAGCTCATCTTAAAATCCGCGAATTAGAAGTGAGAATTGTGGCAAACAAGCCACAAGAAATCATTCTGGCGTTCAATTCCACAATAGAAGGTGAAACCACAATTTTGTACTTGACAAATCTCTTAAAATCCTATAATATAAAAATTTCAAGGTTGGCCCGCGGATTGCCCGTAGGTTCGGAACTTGAATATGCGGACGAAATAACGCTTACAGACGCGCTTAAAGAAAGAAGAAAGATCGTTTAAAAAGAAAGGACCGAAGATGGGAAACGCGAAGCATGTTTTCTTTTCTTTCTTATTCGCTATTTTTGCTTTAATTTTTGTCTTTTTGGGCATTATCAGTTCAACATCAGCGCATCACCATTGGTCGTGGATTTACGGATTTTTGGCTTTGATATACATCTTGTGTTTTATTCTTGAAATCATAAAAATCAGCGAGTTAACACGCGCCATTAAACAATACACCAAAGAAAAAGAAGAAACGAGCGCGGCAAAAAAATTACTGCGCCAAAAGCAAAACGAAAAAGAACGCATTGAACGAGAAATGAAAGAAGATAAAGAAAGACGACATAAACTTGAACAAGAAATAGAAATGCTTAGTGAAAAAATTGAAAACGACTGAAACAAAACAAAACCGCAATAACTAAAAATCCCCCGCGATATCGCCGGGGGACTTTTTTTATTATTATTTAATGGAGATAATCTGAATTTTTGTAAACGGCTGCCTGTGACCGACGTTCCTGCGGTAGCGAACCTTGCTTTTAAACTTTACGACAGACACTTTATCGGCTGTCCCATGTTCCAAAATTTTTGCCTTGACTTCCGCGCCTTCCACCACAGGAGCGCCGACTTTTACATCCT
>CAZGDX010000050.1:0-2310 GCA_964525225.1 uncultured Gammaproteobacteria bacterium | reverse complement strand
TGGTTTTATATTGGCGATCTTTTTTGTTTAAATCAGAAGTCCTGAAAAGAGTTGCCGCCGCTTTTATTCCCACCGCTGTTTTAGGGCTGGTTTTCTACAAATTCATAAAACAATTTTTGCTCGGGAACGATCAGATAGTTTTGTGGTCATTATTTTTAGGCGGGATTTTTTTGGTTATTTTTGAATTTTTCTATCGTGAAAAAAAAGTAGGGGCCGATGGTGTGGAAAAAATTTCCTATAAGCAGGCGGTTATAATCGGATTTTTTCAGTCAATTGCCATAATCCCTGGTGTTTCCCGCTCAGCCGCGACAATCGTCGGCGGCCTGTTCCTCGGCCTAAAAAGAAAAACCATCGTGGAGTTTTCTTTTCTTCTGGCCGTGCCGACTATGGCCGCGGCAACTGGACTAGATCTTGTCAAAAGTTACGGTGGTTTTTCCGCCGGGCAATTTTCGGTTTTGGCATCCGGTTTTGTTGTTTCTTTCCTTGTGGCGCTCGGCGCGATAAAAATTTTTCTCGGTTTTATCAAAAAATATTCGTTTATTTCCTTCGGTATTTACAGGATCATTCTAGCCGTTTTATTTTGGTTTATTCTGAAATAAACTTATGCGCATAGGTTTTTTTACTGACTATGCTTATCCGGGAGGATTCGGGGTCGAGACCGTGATAAAAACTTTCAGAAATTGCCTGGAAAAATTCGGGCATGAAGTTTTTATTTACGCTCCGGGAGACAAAGAAATAAAAAATAAAGAAAAAAATATTTTTAGGTTCAGGTCAGTCCTGGCGCAAAAGAACCCGAAGATTTTTTTAAGTTTTCCGCGTTTCCCGGTAGGCAATAGTTTTGAAGAAATAATTGATTTTAAATTGGATATTGCCCACGCTCATTCCATTTTTTCCATAGGAAAATTGGCTAAACGCATCGCAAAAAACCAGAATATCCCCCTGGTCTGTACTCATCATACCGACTACCCGACTTGGCTTAAAGATAACCTGAAGGAAAAAATTATTTTGCCGCGGGTGATTTTAAGGCAGGTGCGGGATTTTTCGAACGAAGCCGATGCCGTTATCGCCCCCTCGTCCAAAATAAAAGTAGCCATGGAAAAATATAAAATTAAGAGCCCAATCCACGTTCTGCCGAACTGCGTCGATCTCGGGCTTTTTTGCAAGGATAAATCCGGATCTTTGAAATTAAGAAAGAAATACGGCATTGATCAGGAGGCGAAGGTTATGGTTTTTGTTGGGCGCTTGTCCCGGGAGAAAAATTTAATTTTTTTGCTGGAAGCTGTGGGAGAAATTTTAAAGGCGAGAAAAGATATTATTCTCATGCTCGTTGGCGAGGGATATCAAAGAGCCGAACTCGAAGAAAAATCACGGGACTTGAGAATAGAAAAAAATGTTAAATTTATCGGTTTCATTCCCCATGACAAGATTACGCCGTTTTATAATATGTCGGATATTTTTACGATGTCATCCCTTTCTGAAATAATGCCCCTTGTCATTCTCGAAGCCCAGGCTTGCGGCCTGCCAACTGTTGTCTTGGACGATTTGGCGTTTCATGATACAGTATTTGAAGGGGAAAACGGTTTTTTGGTCAAGGAAAGAGACCCCTCATCTTTTGCTTCAAAAATACTGGGATTACTGGAAAATAAAAATCTTTATAGAAAATTTTCCGGAGAGGCAGAACATATTGCCAAAGGATTTTCCGACGAGATACAAACAAAAAAATTATTGGAAATTTATAAAGATTGCCAAAAGAAAAAATATGAAAGTTTCAATAGTCGTTCCCGCGTATAACGAGGAGAAATTGCTTCCGAGGTGTTTAAAATCTATCCTTTCGGCCAAATTGCCGGAAGATTTTGAAGTCATTGTGATAAACAACGCCTCAACCGACCGAACGGCCGAAGTCGCCAGAAGCTTTTCCGGCGTCAGAGTGGTCGATGAACTGAATAAGGGATTAACCAGGGCCAGACAGGCCGGATTCCGGGCGGCGGGGGGAGATATTCTGGTTTATTTTGATGCCGATACCATTGTTCCAAGCCACTGGTTTAATCTGGCTTTGGAAAAATTCAGGACAAATCCTAAACTTGTCGGAGTTTCCGGGCCTTATCATTACGAAGCCATTTCTCCTTGGGCCAGAGCACTGGAATGGACGTATAACTGCGTTATTATGCAAACCGGAGAATTCGTCTGGAAATATATTTTGCGCCAGGGGGGCATAATGCTTGTCGGAGGAAATTTTGCCGTAAAAAGGGAGGCGCTTGAGGCCATCGGAGGTTTTGACACAGAGCTGGAATTTTTTGGCGAAGATACGAA
>CAZGDX010000049.1:0-2348 GCA_964525225.1 uncultured Gammaproteobacteria bacterium | reverse complement strand
CATGCATCTGAGCTGTGCGTTTGGGGCATGATAAAACATCCTCAACATCTTTGGCAGTAATTCTCCCAATCTGATCCAAGAAATCTATGATTTTCATTTGTTCAGGGGTCAGATATATTTGCGATTTTATATCTCCCTTTGTTACGTGGCGAGCTAAAGGAATAATTTTAGCTTTGACCTCGTCAATTTCTTTTTTAAATCCTTTTACAAAATATTCCAACCATGAAGTCAGATCCGTCCGTCGCTCCTCATAATTTTTGCCAACATTTACGGCTTGGTAGTATGCTGGTCTGTCAGTATTGTAATAATCCTCTAAAGCAAAAAGCCGACGAAAATCGTAACCGCGTTGATAGAGTATTAATGTGGCCAAAGCGCGGGCCGTGCGGCCGTTGCCGTCGTTGAAAGGGTGAATGGCTGCAATTTCAAGATGAGCGATCGCGGCGACAATTACGGGGTTTATTTCTTTTTCCTCGCTTTCTTTGAGCCAAATGATAAAGTCTTTCATTAATTTTGGCACTTTTTTGGCATCTGGCCCGGTATACAAAGTTTCTTGCGGCATTCCGAAACGACGGCGAACCACATAAATTGGTCCGGGCCGATATTTCCCGCAAAATTTTGCATCCATTGTTTTTGCCGTAACGAGCTTGTGAATTTGTAAAATAACTTTTTCGGTTGTCGGTTTTTTCTCCGCAACCAATTTTTCAATATACCTCAGCGCGTTTAAGTAATTTTGCACCTCGTAGATATCTCTGTCAGGTGCGTCTATTTTTTTCTTAGCATAAAGCGCTTCAACTTGCTGTATGTTAAGTCGGTTGCCTTCAATTTCCGTAGAATGATGTGTCATACGGATTGTCGCCTGTCTCCGTAACCGTAGCTCTTGTTTTGGTAAAATTTTGGCGCGATCAATAATACCCTTCGCTTCGGCAATGGCGGTTAGATCGCGCAAAATTTTATCTGTGAGTTTGTATTTGGGATTGAACATAGAGATTAGAGTTAGTGAGTATTACCTAAAAATAATATATCACATAATAATGAATCGCGCAAGATTCGCGCAACAATCGCGCAAAGAATTTTAGAAAATGAAGAAGGCCAGCGGTACTTTTCGATTGCTCGAATTTCCCGCTGGCCTGTATGAATTGGCCCGCTTTAGAGTTGAATCTCTGCGGACACTGCACGCCGTCGAGCGGAATGCGCTAATCACCGAGACCGCATTTTCATGATCATTTCTCCTTCGAGATCAAGAAGTTTCCCATATTCCTCTTGGAGTTGTTTGATTTCACGACCCCCTCCTGTTTGGTAGAGTTCTTCGAGGCGCGTCTTCAGCGCCTCCATCCTGTCTTGGATACACTTGTCAGCATCCAGCTCCGCCACCCCACGCGGAAACATTGCCTTGTAGCACCGAAGTGCACCGGCGGCGTCGCCTTCTTCAAGGCGACGCTTGAATTCCTCGAAAAGTTGGGTTTCGAAATCCATGTTTTTCTCTCCTTTTTTGTCCGTCCTCCTCCGCGCCCATCGCGGATTTAGACAAGTCAATATAACAAAAATGTAGATATTTGTAAATATTACTAGTCATAATTTGATAATAAAATATGCTAAAATAAAGCAAAAAAGTATAAAGATGTATAAAATGTAAGTAATTATTGACACAATTTAGCCGTTGTGATATGATGAAAATGTATAATCTATCATTTTAACCACAAAGCTATGACGAATTTAATAAATGATCTTGGCTTAGACGAGAACGAGACAAAAGTGTATCAGGCCCTTTTGGAACTTGGCCCCTCAACTGTTAGCCAGATAACTAAAAAAGCGGGTATTACCCGCACTTTTGGCTATCAGATTTTGGAAAAGTTAAGTATTTATGGATTAGTCAATCGCGTGTCCGGCGAGGGCGCGAAAATTCGCTATGCCGCTGAACATCCGCGACATTTGGTACGGTATATTCAAAATCGCAAAAATCAATGGGAACGACGGCTTAAAGAAGCGGAGCAGCGATTGCCAGATCTGGTCTCGCTTTTCAAAGTGGCAGAAAAACCAGTCGTAAAATATCAGGAAGGAATTGAAGGGGTGAAAACTATTTTTAACCAAACTCTTGAATCAAAAAAGGAAATTTTATCAATTTTGGACATTGAAGGTTGGGATGTGCCGGAATTTCGGCAGTGGGGAAAAGAATATAATAGGCAAAGAAGCGAAAGGAAAATAAAAGAGCGTTTACTTATATTAGACACCCCACAAGGCCGCGAGTGGATGAAAAATTATCGCGGATCATTCAAATACACCCATTATCGTTGGATAAAGCCGGAACAATTGCCTGGAATCCAAGAGTTTGGTGGTGAGATAAACATTTA
>CAZGDX010000048.1:0-2451 GCA_964525225.1 uncultured Gammaproteobacteria bacterium | reverse complement strand
CGTAATGCACAGCGCGCTCTTTTTCATCACGATAAACACCGCAAGAATGCGTTTTAGGACATTTTTCGCACCATCTGTCGCACCAATTGAATGGATATTTATCGCGTTCGCTTGTGTCGAGCAAGTCCACGAATCTTTCAGTTTTTAATTTTATAACTCTTTTCATAGCTCAAATTTAACATTTTTTTCGCCGCGGGTCAACAGCATAAAATTAAAAAATCTCCATAAGGAGATTTTAATGTTGAAAAAATATAATACTCGCCACCACCAAACTTACATTAAACATAATGTGCGCAAATGTTGTCGCATAAAGAGCTTTAGAGTGTTTTCCCGCGAAAACCTTAAACTTTTTCCATAATGAATCTTGGCGCAAATATTCCCTGCTGAAACCTCCGCACTTTAAATAAAGCAAACAAAATACAAAACCGCAAACACCTTGTAAAAATATGTTTTGCCATCCGCCATGGAGAAAACCGAACAGCGCCGAAAAAACGACTGACACCAAAATCACCTTGTAATTTTTTTCAAAAATCAAAACCGAAGCCGCTATCGGGAAAAAACGAAAAATTACTTCTTCAAAAAACCATACGATAAAACACAAAGCAACTTTGCAACAAACCGGCAAATTTCCCAAAAAATCCGCCAAGTCGTTAATCCCGACCACAAGGAATAAGGCAGACATTGCGATTACATATAAAAAATTAAAAAAGAATGCCGCAAAAATCCATAAAAAAATCTCTTTTCCCATTGCCTCGTCGTCAAGCCATAAAATCGCCCCGCGCATCATTCTCTCCTTTTTGATTTTATTCTAAAAGAGCTTTTTCAAAGAATATCATCTCTTTTTTCCGATGTCAATGAATTCTGGCATAAGACCGAAAAATATCTTTTTAATGTTTTGTTTATTCCGGGCGCTGGCGAGTTTTGGAAAATTTTTCAAGCGCGTGAACGCATTTTCGCTAAAATTAAAACTCCCCGCCTTCCCCGAAAGAAATTCTTCGGCTTTGGCCGGGAGCACAAGCATTATTTTTAAACCGGATTCAAATTCATGATTTTTATTTCTTTGCCACTCCGCCGATTATGACGTTCACATATTCCACCACGCGGCTTGGAATCATTTGCAGGTCTTTTGTTTTTTCTTGCGTGGCGATTATGGATTCGTGTTTTGCGCGCAAATTTTCCATTTTTTTATTTTCCGCGCGCAAATTTTCAACTTTCTTTTCCAACTCTTTTATTTTAAATCCCTTCACGGTGGCTGAATTGACTTCGTAAAGATAAAGTCCGCCGGCAATAACCAAAAATGCCATTCCGAGACCGAAAAAAAATTTTAATCCCGGCATTCTTATTTTTTTGGTTTTTCTTATCCTCCTTGCTTTCATAATTTAATTTTTCTTAAACACCCGCGGAATCCGCGCCATAAAATCCACGGTTTATATTTTTTCAGCAACCCGGAGTTTGGCGCTTCTGGATTTTGGATTCTGCGCCACTTCCTCCCCGCTTGGTGCAACTGGTTTTTTTGTTAATATTTTTAGATTTCCGTTTTCTTTAAAGTAATGTTTTACAATTCTGTCTTCCAAAGAATGAAAAGATATAACCGCGATTTTTCCTCCGCTTTTTAAAGCATCCACCGCTTGGGGAAGAACTTTTTCCAAATTTTTAAGTTCGTCGTTTACCGCTATCCGGAGCGCTTGGAAAATTTTGGTGGCCGGATGTATTTTATCCCACGGCTTTCGCGGGATAATCGTTAAAATCAAATTCACAAGCTCTTTACTGGTCAAGATTCTTTTTCTTTTTCTTTCTTTTACGATTGCTTCAGCTATCTTCCAGGATTTTTTTTCTTCTCCGTATTCACGGAAAATCCATTCCAAATCATCTTTTGGCCAGCTGTTTACAATTTCCGCGGCTGTTAAATCGTCTCCTCCGACGCCAAAACGCATATCAAGCGGTTCGTCTTTTTGGAAAGAAAAACCGCGGCCGCTTGTTTCCAAATGTTCCGCGCGAAGCCCGAGATCCATAATAATCCCATCTGCTTTTGGAAAATTTGTTTTTTGGATTATTTCACCAAGGTCGGCGAAATTTCCCTCGTAAAAAATTATTCTATCCCTGTCCAGGCCCTCCTCCTCAATTCTTGACTGTGCGGTTTGAATCGCCACAGAATCAAAATCGATTCCAAGTAATTGTCCGTCAGGTAAAATCCGCCGCAAAACTTCGAGCGCATGCCCGCCATCGCCCAAAGTGCAGTCAATGAAATTGTTGCCTGGACAGGGATTTAGATATTTAATGACCTCCTCCAATAAAACTGATTTATGTAAAATTTGCATAGGGACTAAAAACCGATTTCCCCCATTTTTTCAGCAATTTGCGTACTTGCTTTTTCCGTATTTCGTTTGTAAATTTCCCAATTTTCTTCGTCCCAAATTTCAAAACGGCTGTAAAGCCCGACAATTACCACAT
>CAZGDX010000047.1:0-2490 GCA_964525225.1 uncultured Gammaproteobacteria bacterium | reverse complement strand
ATTTCACGGCTGGCTTTATTTTTATGCAAATATGGTGGATTAGTTATAACGAATTTATATTCCAATTGATTGTTTATACTGTCATTAAAAAAAACTTTTTTATTATCTACATATTTATTATCTACATCATACCCTTTTATACTTTTTATCCCTTGTCTCTTAGCCCATTGTATCAAATCTCCACTCCCAGCAAATGGATCAGTTGCTTGCTTACCCTTGATGAATTCCTCCATCCCCCTAAGAACATAATCAGAATTCTTGGTAAAAAATTGTCCTAATTGCTTCTTATCCATATACCTTTATTTTAGTATTTTTAGCGACAAATGAGAAGTGGACAGTTTTTTAAATAGCCTAACCAAAAACGCGCCCCGAAGGGCGCGTTTTTATGATTTTTATTTTTTCCAATCCTCTATAATAATCCCTTTCCCGCGTTTTTTGACGACGACTTTTTGCCGGGCGGGATTTTTAGACAATGGGTGGCGATGGGGAAAAACGGACGTCATACCCTACCGCCGCCACATTATCTCATTATTATTCTACGTCAATTTATTTCTTTCCGTCAAACCACAAACCCCCAATTATGACATTCCAACATTCTTGAGAATGTTGGAATGTTATTTATCTATAGCTTCGACCGTTTTTTGAGATTGTGGATAAAACTTGACAACTCCAATTTCTTTGTGATACAGTATAAGTACAAATGGCTTCTTGCAAAAGAAGCTCCGAGGTCTCGCCCGCAAGGGCGGGACCGCTTTTTATATCAAATATTTTATAATCTTTTCCCTTATCTCTTTAAATTCCTCTGATGGAATTTTATATAATTTTCTTATCAATCTTTTCTCAGCTGGGGCAGTATTATACTTCCGGTATCGCCTTCATATTTTATCTTGTGAAAAAAATCTCCGTCTTTTTCTTTACTTGTCATTAGAATTGCCCAAAGGATATCTTTATTGAATTTTTTTAATACAAGAATTGGGCGCTCAAAATTTTGATTCTTTCCGTTTTGTTCAAATCCAACATTTAATCCCAGGCTGGCAAACCAAACCTCGCCGTCTTTAAAATAAAATTCTCTTTTGTCTTTCAGATGTATCCTTACTTTTAACTTCGTCCAATCGACAAACTTTTTAATTTCTTCTTTTAATTCCATAATGCCTTCCATCTTTTCATCTTTTTCTGCAAAAGTCAAAATCCCGCCGGGAGGCGGGATGGGACGTGGATTCCCGCCTGCCCCCTAAGGGGAGCCCTAGGCTCGCGGGAATGACAGATGATTTTATTTCTTTATCTCCACCATTCTTTCCCCTTCTTTCTTCCCGTGCTTAAAATGAATTTCAATATGTTTTTTTCCCTCAAATAATTCCGGCACTTTATCCGCCCATTCTACCACCAAAATCGCATCTTTCCGGCCGAAATATTCGCCAATACCCACATATTCCAACTCTGCCGGCGAATCCACGCGATAGGCGTCCACATGACAAAGCGACAACTTGCCTTTATAACACTTCATCAATAAAAATGTCGGGGACGACACAATGCCCGATATTCCCAGCCCTTGCGCCAGGCCTTTGGTAAAAACAGTTTTTCCGGCGCCCAGCTCTCCGATCAACGCCAAAATCTCACCGCCCTTTAAAGTGGCGGCAAATTTCCGCGCGTACATGTTCATTTCTTTTTCTGATTTTATTAGCATAAAGTTAATTTATATTGTACAAAACTTCCTCCGCCTACTTCGGGCCACCAGGTATCCCGCCGTGGTCTTTGCGGCACACCGCGGTCATATGGCGTGATACCCGGTGGCGTGATTCGTGCGTATTCGTGATATGGATTAGTGGAAGTCTAGTTCATTTTAGTCGCGCATTCGGTTCTATATCCAACTTATCCCAACTCGTAAATTTTTTCGCTTTTGCTTTGAAATAT
Organism: uncultured Gammaproteobacteria bacterium; assembly: GCA_964525225.1. Classification (GTDB taxonomy): domain Bacteria; phylum Patescibacteriota; class Patescibacteriia; order DYHP01; family DYHP01; genus CAZGDX01. The sequence continues at coordinate 579 of CAZGDX010000047.1, read as the reverse complement.
CCGGCGGCAGCGATCATTGCGGCGTTGTCGGTGCAATAAGAAAATTCGGGAATTAGATAATCTGTTTTTGGTAAAGATTCTTTAAGCGCTTCTTTCATTTTTGCGCGGAGTTTTTTATTTGCCGAAACGCCTCCGGCAATCATCACGGTTTTTGCCTTAAACTTTTTCGTTGCCACAATTGTTTTTTGAACCAATACATCTGTGGCCGCTTCTTCAAAACTCGCGGACATATCGCGCCTTACTTTATCATTCACTTTTTTCATATCTCTTATTATATATAGCGCCGCGGTTTTAAGCCCTGAAAAACTGAAATTAAAATCGCCGGATTTTTCCATCGGCCGCGGAAGTTTATACGCGCTTACATTTCCCTTTTCCGCCAGTTTGGAAATAATAGGCCCGCCCGGGTATCCCAGTCCCAAAATTTTTGCCACCTTGTCAAAACATTCTCCCACCGCGTCATCCACTGTTTCGCCGATTATTTTATATTTTCCTAAGCCCTTTACCAAAACAAGTTGCGTATGCCCCCCGGAAACCACCAAACAAATTGCCGGAAATTTAATTTTTTTATTGAGCAATGAA
>CAZGDX010000046.1:0-2952 GCA_964525225.1 uncultured Gammaproteobacteria bacterium | reverse complement strand
AAATTGTTTGAGTAAAATTTAAAACCGCTCTTCGGAGCGGTTTTTTGATTGACAAAAGGTAATAAGCGCGTTAAGGTTTAGATAATAAAATTATCAATAATTTTTTTTATGACAAAAGAAGAGCAAGAAGATATAATAAAAATTGTAATTGAAAAACTTAGAAATACTGAGTATTTTGGGCCTTTAGTTGAGCGTGTAATAAGTGGTACTTTAAAAAAGATTGAAGAAAAAACATCAACTTTAGAAAGGCGAAGAGGCGATATTAAAAGATTTGAAACAGAAATCGGAACGATAAAGCAACAAGTTGAGGGAAAGAAAGTGACAGTAGATGCTATTGCGACAAAAGCTGACACTTACAATACTTTAATTGAAGAGCAAAAGAAAGAATATACTAATTTAAAAGAAGGTTTAAATAAGTTAATAGAGGAAAATAGAGATTTAAATAAAATAATAAAAAGTCAGCTGGGTTTTGTAAGCACCGAAGTGTTATCTAATTCTTTTTTTGGAGAGGCGGAAAAATTAAAACAGTCTGTAGATAAATGGTTTTGGTGGTTATTCGGTTCTTATTTAACCTTATTTTGTTCCGTAATGGGAATAATGATTTGGCAACAGATTGCAACAAAGTCGCTTTTGGAGATAAGCTTACTGATAAGATTGCCATTAATTACACCAATTATATTTTTTGTGTTATTTATTGAAAGGCAATATAGTCGGAATCGTAGGTTGTTAGATGAATATACCTTTAAGGCCACGGTAGCTCGATCTTTTGAGGCTTATAGAAAATTAATAAATGAAGAATCCGTTTGCGGTGGCAATGAAAATCAAAATAAATTAATAGATAAAAAATTTGATTTTGTAGTTGAGTCTATTAAAGATATTTACACATCCCCAACGATAAATTTAAAAGATAAAGACGAGGGAGAGATTGTAGAAGTTAATATTTTAGAAAAAGTTGTTAATATGATAACGAAAATTATAAAATAAAACAGGAGGGCTTGACGACGAGCTTCAAGACGCCGTCGCCAACGGCGAGGTGGAGATGGATGAGATGGGTTAAAAAAATGGTATGTTTATTAAACATACCATTTTTTATTTTTATATTTCACTACGGGGTGTCGGGTATCCCGCCTTGGTCTTTGTTGCACACAACGGGCATACGGCGTGATACCCGACACCCGTGTCGACGACTGTATTTTTAAATCTATTCCACCACTCTAAACACCTCATCAACGGTGGTGATGCCGTCCAGGGCCTTTAAGAGGCCGTCTTGGACCATGGTGATCATCCCGTCGCGAAGGGCGATTTCTTCTATCTTATATTCCGTTGAGTTGCCGGACAAAATCAATTCCTGAATCTCCGGGGTCATTATCATTATTTCATACACTCCCATTCTTCCTTTATATCCCAATCCGTTGCAGGCCTCGCATCCTTCGCCTTTTTGGAATTTCAAATTATTCAAATCTATTTTCTTTTTTTCTTCCCCATTTTCCGGAAGTTTTCCTAAAATATCTTTTACCCGTGTCATAACTTCAGCATCCAAAACATCTTCAACTTTTTTGCATTTGTCGCAGATTTTTCTAACTAAGCGTTGCCCGACAACCGCGTTAAGCGCCGGGGCGAGCAAGAACGGTTTTACATTCATAGAAAGGAAGCGGGGGACAGCTCCTGAAGCGCTGTTTGTGTGGATTGTGGAGATGACCAAGTGTCCGGTAAGCGCGGCTTGAATGGCCACTTCGGCAGTGTCTAAGTCGCGGATTTCGCCGACCATGATAATATCCGGGTCTTGGCGCATTAAAGATTTTAAGCCCTTGGCAAAAGTGTAGTCCTTGGAATAATCCACTTGGCTTTGGTTGATGCCCGGAAGTTTGTATTCCACCGGGTCTTCAAGAGTGATGATTTTTACTTCCGGTGAAATAAGTTTTTTCAAAATCGCGTAAAGGGTTGTGGTTTTACCGGAACCGGTCGGACCGGTGGTGATAATCATACCGTTCGGGCGTTCAATTTCTTTTTTGATTTGTTCAAAAGCCCGTCCGCGGATGCCTAGGGCGTCAAATTCCAAGCCAACGGATGCGCTGCGGAGCAACCGCATTACCACGCTTTCGCCGTAAGAGGTTGGAACCGTGGACACGCGGACATCAACTTTGTCGCCTTCCAAAAAGATAGTGAAGCGCCCATCCTGCGGTTTGTCGGCCACGTTGATTTTTAATCCGGCGATAAGTTTGAGACGGGAAATAATTTCACGCCACGATGAACTTTCAATAGATGCCACTTGTTGTAAGATTCCATCCAAGCGCAAGCGGGCGATAATTTCTTTTTCTTCGGCTTCAATATGAATATCAGAAGCGTTCATTTTTAAAGCCATAGCGATAAGCATGGCAAAAACGTCGGTGGTGGTCGCTTCTTTCAAGCGCTCGTTTAAAATTTCAAAAGAAGTAATTTCTTCCTGATATTTTTTTAAAGTTTCTTCGGTGATTTCCACGCCTTTGACCGTTTTTTTGATTTTTGGGATGGTGGCGTAGATTTTTACCGCGATGTCAAAACTGTTTTCGGATATTAAATAAACCGCGGTATGGCCGTGGAATTTTTCTTCAAGCTGATAAGCGAGTTCTTTTATTTTTTCATCCGCTGGGTTTAACGCGCCGATGCGGATTTCTTCTCCGCTGTTTAAAAAACAGATTGCCTTCAATTCTTTTGCCTGTTCTTCGGGAATGGAAGAAATGGCTTCCGGACTGATGGGGAATTTTTTCAGGTCAATATAGGAAACGCCGAGAGTGGCGGCTTTCTTTTTGGTTTCGTCCTCTTTTTCTTTGAGGCGGATTTCCGCCATTTTTTTTTCGTATTCTTTGGCGGTTTTGTCGTCCGCAATTTTTGGCGCGGAATCTCCTTTGTTTTTGTTTAACAAATCATTTATCGACGGATTATCGTTGGACATATGGAATTTCTCGTTCTTGT
>CAZGDX010000045.1:0-3590 GCA_964525225.1 uncultured Gammaproteobacteria bacterium | reverse complement strand
TTTTTAGTTATTTTCTGCGTTATATTTTCCGGAATTACCAAATTTTCATGCACGGCTTTTTGTTTCAATGTTATCCCGCTGTCTCGTCTGAAAAAACGCATATAATTATAAGGGTAGCTGAAATTATGTTTTATCAGCCGGTTTCCCTCAATAATCTGGAGGCGCGGAATTAGATAGGCGGTATCTTTTTCATCGCGTAAAATTATTTCGCGAATTTCTTCCATAAGTTTCGGCGTGGCAAATTCATCAGAATCCAACAAAAGCATCCACGGCTCGGTTGCCAAGCTCCAAAGTTTCAAACGCATCTCTGTAAAATTTTCTATTTTTTGATTCGGCGCGTCGGTTTCAAATTGCTTGTAAATTTTTGCTTCGTATTTCCGCGCGATTTCCAAAGTATTATCCGTGCTGTTTCCGTCCATCACAATAATTTCGGCAACATCTTTAATGCTATCCAAACACCGCTCCAGATGTTTTCCGGAGTTCAAAGTTAAAATTGGAACTGAAATGCGTATTTTATCTGGCATGTTCTCTGTCTTTCCGACCGAACCGCAGTGAGTGGAGGAATCTCTTCGACAACGCTTAAGGGATCCCTCGACTACGCTGCGGCTTCGCTCGGGATGACAATGTAAATTTTATTTATAAAACTCTTTAATTTTCTCCGCCACATATTTTACATCTTCTTCGCCCATTTCCGGATAAAGCGGCAAAGACAAAACTTCTTTTGAAGCGCGCTCCGCTTCCGGAAAATCTCCAGGTCCGTATTTCAATTCGGCGCAGGCGGTCTGAAAATGCAAAGGTTTTTCATAATGAATTGCCGTATCCACTCCACGCTCTGCCAAAAACTTTTTAAGCTCATCCCTGCGTTCAGCGCGAATTGTAAAAAGATGATAAACGCTTTTTCCGGTTTCTTTCGGCAAAATCACCGGCAAATCTTTTAATAATTCACGATAGAGCGCGACAAAATTTCTTCTCTCATTATTTAATTCCACGAGATGTTTTAATTTTATTCCCAAAACCGCGCCTTGGATTCCGTCCATTCTTTCATTATACCCCACCGCTTCGTGGACATAACGGATTTTTGAACCATGACTTCTATACATCCGCATTTTTTCCGCGGCTTCATCGCTATTTGTCGTAATAATTCCGCCTTCGCCCCATCCGCTCAAATTCTTTGTCGGATAAAAACTGAACGCTCCGGCATATCCAATATTTCCCGCCATTTTTCCATTCAATTCCGCGCCATGAGCTTGGCAAGCATCTTCAATAACAATCAAGTTGTGTTTGGCCGCGATTTCCAAAATCTTTTCCATATTTGCGCATTGACCATAAAGATGAACCGGCAAGATTGCCCGTGTTTTTGGAGTAATTTTTTCTTCAATTTTTTCCACGTTGATTGTAAAAGTTTCCGGATCAATATCGCAAAAAACCGGTTTCGCGCCACAATACATTATCGCTTCAGCCGTGGCAAAAAAAGTATAAGGAGTGGTTATCACTTCATCACCCGCTTTAATTCCAAAAGCCAAAAGCGCGAGATGAAGCGCGGCAGTGCCGGAATTAACCGCAATAGCGTGTTTTACGCCAATAAATTCCGCGAATTTCTTTTCAAAATTTTCCACAGCCGGACCCAAGATAAATTCATTATTTTCAGCAATTTTTTTAATTTCTGCCATTATTTCTTCCACAACCGGCTCATTATGTTTTTTTAAGTTTAAAAAAGGAATTTTTTGCATATTAAATTTCTAAAAAATTATCCTTCATTTCTTTAATGGTCTTTAAATCAAATTCGTGTCCCGAAGCATTAACTTCAAAACGCATATCTTTCAGTTGATAACCTAAAAGCGCGAGCGTTCCCAGAAAATCTAAGACCTTGTGACGGACAAATTCTTCTCCATTATATCTTGCCACGTTTCTGCTTGTAATTTCTTCCTCGCTTCCAATGAGCAGATGGGTTTTTTCGGAAATTGCGTATTTTTCCAAACCTCCGGCTGACACAAAAGCCGGAGAGCGGGCTTCAACTATCTCTGAACAAAAATTGTGTTCATTAACTTTAAAAGAAAATTTTTGCTCGCCGACCGCTTTATGCGGATAAAAAACTCTGTAGGATATTTCCAATCCTTCGGCAGGTGTTATTTTTATAGAATCAAACTTTCCATTTGCTCTGTTATCAAAAAAATATTCTTTGCATTCGCTTAAAATCAAATTTTTTCTTAACGCGGATTGCCCCGAGATTCCGGCATTTTTCAAGCAATCAAAAATTTCCTTGCTTCCGGATTCAAAAAACGGCAAACCGAACGGCTCTTTTGAAAAATTCGCTTCAACTTTAAGATTATCAATTTTCAACGCGTAAATCGGCGCGAGCCAATGCTCGGATATTCCCACCGTTCCAACAAAAATGGATTTTTCTTTAACTTCCGCGTTTTCCAAAGAAGCTTTTATTTCTTTGCCGTTTACCACAAAAACAATTCCGGTATTTTCCGGCGCCGGATGAAATTTTACGGAAATTTCTTCGCCCGTATATACGTTAATCCCCTTTTTAGTTTCCACGGAATTTTTAATTGTTGTTTGCAGTTCTTTATTTAAAATGCTTTCTCCCAAATTTATTTTTTTAACAAATTTTGCCGGAGTTCCACTAAATACAACGCCCTCCGGAACATCGGAATGCACCACCGAATTTGCTCCCACAATGCTATTTTTCCCAATGGAAACACCGGGCAAAATTACCGCGTTCGCGCAAATCCACGAACCGTCGCCGATTTTAACCGGCCCTTCTTTTATCGGATACGCTTTTTCAAGCGGTCCGCTGTTTGGACCCGAATCGGTGAAAATCTTAACTCCGGGCGCAAAACTCACATTATCCCCAATTTCAAGCCCAAAAACTCCCTGCATATAGCAAAACGCGCCGATATAACAATCTTTCCCGATTTTGGCGGTATTTTTTTCCGAACCGAAAATTACCGAATGTTCGCGCACTCTGGTTCTGTCTCCGATTGAAATATTACTGACTTTCGCGTCGCGCAAATCAACATCATTTCCCAATATCACGTTTTTTGAAATAAATTCTGACATAAATTAATTGGGTAATTCGTAAATCCCATTGCCGTTTCTAAACATCGCGAGCGCGGCTCCGGCAATATAATCCAATTGCGGTTTGTTTAAATTTTGGTGAAGCGGAAAAAATACCGCGCTGTTTCCGTGATAAACTCCGCATTCAATTCCAAATTTTCTGACATATCCGGCAATTTGTTCTGCCCTTTCTTCGCTTTCAACTTTCAAAACAAACGCGCCCGGCACACCATAATTTGACACTCTTCCAAAAAACGCGCGGTCTTCGCCAAAAATCTCCAAAAAATAATTATAATTTTCAATTCTTTTCTGATTATACTCTTCTAATTTTGGCAGATGATACGAGAGATGTTTTTTTACCAATTCTTCTTTCTTGGCATCATAACAAGCAAAATTATTCCAGATATATTCCGGCTCAAACTTCTTTCCGACCAAAATCCCGCCAAATTGCATTGGGAATATTTTTGTCGCGGAAAAAATTAAATAATCTCCGATTAAAGGAATATATTAAAAAATCCTATGAAATG
>CAZGDX010000044.1:0-3681 GCA_964525225.1 uncultured Gammaproteobacteria bacterium | reverse complement strand
ATTTTTTATTTTTTTGTCGCCGCTTTTTTTGTTCTTGTGGTCCGGTCCGGATATTTGCAGATTATTGAAGGGCGGTACTATCGCGCGTCAGCGGAAGAGAACCGCATCCGCACGCATATTTCGCCATCTTGGCGCGGAATTATTTATGACCGCAACAACACGCCGCTGTTGAGAAACTCGCCGGCTTTTTCTTTGATGATGGTTCCCGCGGATATCCCGAAGGACAAAAAAGAAAAAGATGAATTTTTTTTGCGGTTAAGCGAAGCGTTGCAAATTACGCCTACGGAATTGGAACAATTAATCTCTGAGAATAAAGGTTCGCCCGGCGAAGCGGTTCCGATTAAAGAAAATTTGGAACATGGCGAAGCAATAACGCTCATGGTCCGTTGTTCGGGTTTAAAAGGCGTGAGTGTGGATTTTGTCTCACGTCGCGAATACAACGACGACGCTTTGAGCTTGTCGCATATTTTAGGGTATGAAGGAAAAATAAACAAGGAAGAATACAGCGCGCTTCGCGGCAGCGGATATTTTTTTAATGATAAAATAGGCAAAACAGGGCTGGAATATTTTTATGAAAGTGTTCTGCGGGGTAAATTTGGCAAACAGCAGATAGAAGTTGACGCCACCGGGCGGGAAAAGAGCATAATTGCCAAAGAGGACCCGCAAGATGGGCAAAATCTGGTTATTTCCATAGATTTAGAAGCCCAAAAAAAATTAGAACAGGTGATGCGTGCGCAAATGGAAAAGATAGGCAAATCCCGCGGAGCCGGAATAGTTTTGGACCCGCGGAACGGAGAAATAATCGCTTTAGTTAGTTTGCCGGCTTTTTCAAATAATGATTTCGCGACGGGAATAGGACAAACTTCCTATCAAAATTTAAAGAACGACCCGGCAAAGCCGCTTTTTGCGCGGGCGGTTAGCGGGGAATATCCCCCGGGTTCAACTTTAAAACCGATTATTGCGGCCGCGGCTCTTGAAGAACGGATTATAACACCCGGAACTTCTGTTTTGAGCGCCGGCGGAATAAACATAGGCGAATGGTTCTTTCCGGATTGGAAGGCGGGCGGGCACGGAACCACAAATGTGTATAAAGCAATCGCGGAATCTGTAAATACTTTTTTTTATTATATCGGGGGAGGGTATGGAAATTTTCCCGGACTCGGCTTGGAACGCATTGGAATTTATATGAAACTTTTTGGGATAGGTGAAAAAACGGGCATAGATTTGCCGGGCGAAGCAACAGGGTTTGTTCCAACCGAAGAATGGAAAAAAGGGGAAAGAGGCGAGCAGTGGTATATTGGCGACACATATCATCTTTCCATCGGGCAGGGCGACGCGCTGGTTACTCCTTTGCAGATTGCCGCTTACACATCCGCCTTTGCAAACGGCGGAACCATATATGTTCCGCGCATTGTCACTAAAATATTTTCTTCCGATAAAGATAATTTATCGTCGGTGGATATTTCGCCGCAAATTTTAAAAACCGGTTTTATTTCCAAAAAAAGCATTGACGCCGTGCGGGTTGGCATGCGCCAAACTGTCACGAACGGAAGCGCGCGTTTGCTTGGCAATATCAGGGTTGAAGTGGCGGGAAAAACGGGCACGGCGCAATGGAAAAATGGAAAAAACACGCACGCCTGGTTTACCGGTTTTGCTCCATATGAACATCCGGAAATTGTTATTACTATTTTAGTGGAAGAGGGCGGGGAGGGCAGTTCCGTTGCCGTTCCGATTGCCCGGGACTTTTTAGAATGGTATTTTTCTGGTAAAAAAAGGTAGTTTTATTGTGGAAAAATAATCTTGACACCTATTAACGATTTTGATAGGATAACTATATGTTTATTTTAAAACTAATCACACAATTATGATAGAAAATCCATATTATATTTCAAAAGAAGCTTTGGAAAAATTGAAAGAAGAATATAGTTTTTTACAAAATGTCAAGAAGAGAGAAGTGGCGGACAGAATTGAAAAAGCCAAAGAACTTGGCGATCTTTCCGAGAATGCCGAATACACGGACGCCAAGGATGAAATGTCTTTTGTTGAAGGCAAAATTCTTGAACTTCGCGACCAAATCGGCCGCTCGGTGGTAATAGAAAAACAATCCACGGATGTTGTTTCGGTCGGCAATAAAGTAACTTTGGATTGCGAAGGAGAAGAAAGGAATTATCATATCGTCGGTCCGAACGAAGCCGACCCTGCCGGCGGAAAAATTTCAAACGAAACCCCGCTCGCAGTGGGGCTCTTGGGGAAAAAAATCGGGGATGAAGTGGAGATTAAAATTCCGATAGGCATTTTAAAATGCGTGGTGAAAAAGATTGAATAGAAATGTCATGGCGTTTTAAATTTAAAACCCTTTCCGCAAATTGCGGAAAGGGTTTTTCATCAATAATCGGCGAAAGTGTAATTTAGGTAGCCAATTCTTCTTTTTCTTCACGCGCGAGTTGTTCGCCGTTATTATAGCGACCGGTGAGATACATATGCCTTCTTTTCATCGCGGCGGAATTATATTTTTGCCATTGTTGCTTCATTTGCCAAACGTTCGTATCGCTTCTGCTCATTATATTAATCTCAATAAGCCACTTTAAAAAATCGGCCTTGAATGAATTATTTTTGATTCTATCATCGGTTAAATTTTCCGGCTTTAAAGAACTAATAAGTTTTTCCAGCTCTGCGTGTTGCATTTTCCCCTCGTTGTTTTTATCAAGTGTAACAAAAATACGAGATATGTCAAGTTCTTGGGACGGGTAAATTCGTTTTGCGCGGTATAATTGCGGGAAAATTGATTTTGAGGTATGATTTAATTGTAATATGTCCACAAAAAAGATAAAAAAATCATCTAAAATTAAAACAAAAGTTAAAACTGTTAAGCGCGCGAAAACGAAGAATATCCGCGTGAGGTTCGCGCCATCGCCAACAGGATATCTTCATATTGGCGGGTTGCGGACGGCATTTTATGATTATCTTTTGGCAAAAAAACATAAAGGAAAATTTATTTTGCGCATTGAAGATACCGACCAGGCGCGGAGCGTGCCGGGCGGGATAGAGGCGATTGTCCGCGTTTTAGCGCGCGTGGGTTTGGATTATGACGAGGGCGTGTTTTTGAAAAATGGGAAGATTGCGGAAAAAGGAAAATATGGTCCGTACATCCAATCAAAAAGATTGAAGATTTATAAAAAATACGTTGGCGAACTTTTAAAAAAAGACAAAGCGTATTATTGTTTTTGCGCGTCCGAACGGTTGGAAGAAATGCGTCAAGAACAAACGACAAAAAAACTTCCGACAATGTATGACGGACGATGCCGCGGTTTGAAAAAAGACGAAATTAAAAAACTTCTGCGGAAAAAAACTCCGTATGTGGTACGGATGAAAATTCCGAAAGAGGGGACAACTAGTTTTAAGGATTTAATCCGTGGGGACGTGTTTTTTGAAAACCGCCTTATTGACGACCAAGTTTTGATGAAATCCGACGGTTTTCCGACATATCATCTCGCGAATGTCGTAGATGACCATTTGATGAAAATAACTTGCGTAATCCGAGGAGAAGAATGGCTTTCGTCAACTCCGAAACATCTTTTATTATATGAATTTTTTGGCTGGAAAGCGCCGCTTTTCGCGCATATGCCGCTTTTGCTGAATCCGGATAAGAGCAAACTTTCAAAACGGCAGGGCGATGTGGCG
>CAZGDX010000043.1:0-3809 GCA_964525225.1 uncultured Gammaproteobacteria bacterium | reverse complement strand
TTCATAGAGCTACGGCTCATTTTGAACCAATCACCCTCAAATTTGTGGGACAAACAAAGATTAAACTCCGAGCATATAATCACAGAATTGAAATTATTTTGACAGACATCTGTTATACATCTGAATGAATTACGTGCTCAGAGATTAATCTTTAAAACCTGGAGGAAAAGGCAATACGCGGCCATTATTCTTTTAAATGATCTTTTTATCATTATTTGGCCGAAGGTAAGCTTGTCTGCTTTAATAAGTAGATGCCTCCAGATTTGAGGGATGAATGGTTCATATAGCCATGGTGGCGGTTTGAACTTTCTAAACCTTAACAAGGAGAAAAAAATGTCAGCCAGGATGCATGCGTGGCTCGTGTCGGCGCTGATGGTCGTTGTGATCGCGATCGCGGCGACAATGTTGTGCTTAGTGATGTCGGAATCGGGGCAAGCGTCGCTGAACTACAGCGAAGTGGTGGTCGATTCTCTCTGCGCCGAATGAAAAGGTCAGCTTGTTACTCCGCGGGGAACTTCGGTTCCCCCAATCTCCGAGCCGTTAGCGGTTTCTATTGTTAACGGCTCAGAGATTGCTACGTATTTACGCATCCCACCCAGTGGGAATCCCACTGGGTGGGATTGGGATGATGACTTTGTTCTTTTTATAAAATATGTTTTGTTTTTGGCGATGTTGTAGTTCGGCGCTGCCCCAAGGTCGGGGAGCCCTAAACATTGGGCCAAAACCTATCCAAAAGATAGGAATCTGCGGGTTCAACTCCCGTCAGCGCCGCCGGTATTTAAACGTTCTAAACATTAATCAGCAAAGAGAGGAGGCCAGAAATGGTCGAAACGACAGTAGAGTCGGCGAAGACGATGTTGCCGATCGAGCAGTGTTTGCACAAGGGGTGCGAACGCTACGTTCTCATTGGACGGGGGTACTGCATGCGACATGGCGGGATCGACCGACTGCGCTCTGAGCAACGCGAGGTCAAGGAGAGGAACAAGACAGAACGTTGCGAGAAAGCGGCGGTGAACCTGACGGCCGGCGATGGTCTGGATGCCGAGCGCGAGCAGAAGCGTCGGCTCCACAGCCAGGGGTTGTGGGGAACCCGTGGTCCCAATTCGGGCAAGACCGAACAGAAGCGCCGTAATCGTGTCGAGGCCGAGAAGAGATTGAAGGCGGAAGCCGACAGTCAGGCGCGTGCCAACTTCGTCAAGCAGATGCTCTCTACCTGGCGCGACAGGCGGGCGGCCGAGCTCGCCGGCGAGCGTCGCGTAGACATGACATCTCCGCGGGACAAGGACAAGCGCGACAAGATCCAGAAGCAGGTCGCGGACGAGGCGATGGTCAAGAAGGAAGAGTTCGAGGCGCAGGTCGCGGCGATGGAGCGCCTGCCCAGTCAGCCGAAGTCGTACACCGAAGTCAAGAAGCCGAAGAAGGAGAAGAAGTCCAAGGACAACGACGACGACAGGAAGTCCAAGGGCAAGGGCAAGGGCAAGAAGGGCGACAGGGGCGGGAAGAAGAAGTAGCTACACCCTGTAACCCATCTGAGAAAGGTGAAACACAAAACATATTCAAAAAACATACGGGGAAGCGTAAGTATTTTATGCTTGCGCTTCCCCACTCATCTAAATGCAGAATGTAGAATTCAGAATGCTGAATGAAATATAAAAATAATTCTGAATTCATAATTCATCATTCTACATTCAGATGAGGAGGAAAAATGTTAGAGAGATTCTTGATGTGGCTCGTGTGGTGGCTAAACGGCGGCAAGATGCGCATCTCGCATGGAATGGTGCTTCCGCCTGACGAAGACACAACGACAGAAAGGAGATGAAGGAGAAAAATGATTCGAGACCTGAAGATTGCATTAGCGTTCGGTATCATCGTGGCTGCCCTGCTCATTCTGTTTCTCGGTCCAGGACTCGACATCTACGCCGAGTACAAGTGTGAGTTATGCCGTGGCGACATGGATTACGCTGGCATGTCCATCTACTGCGAGTAATTCGTTCCATTTGGCAAATCCGTCCGGATTTGCCTCAATCCCCAAGTTTATATTATTATAGATTTGGGGATTGGGTGAATTGCAAATTGCAGATTTCAGATTGCAAATTTAATAATAAAGAAAAATTTGAAATTTACAATTTGAAATTATCCGTTAAAGGGCTGGGGAGCGGTACAAAATAACCGCAATGTGATTTCTTCCGCAAGGAAAAAATCTCTCTCCCAAGAACATTGCAATCATTTTGTTTTACTTTGAAGTGCTCTAACACCAAAAGACGCTTCTTGGCAAATAGTTCTGGGAGGACAAAAGCTTCCCAGCCCTTTGATGGATAAAAATCGTCCCGACATAAAGTCGGGGCGGTTTTTGTTTTTTTTGCGTTATGATATAATTTATGTATATGCCATTGAGAAACAAAGAAATAAAACCAAGTTTGGAATCGTTGGAATCAATGGAAGAAATTCTGCCGGTTGAAGTTCCGGAAGAGAATTTTGAAATTGAAAAATCGGTGGAGCAGACGATTGAAAAACAACTGAAAGAATCGAAGGAGCCGGTCAAACCGCAGGCGTCAAATGTATCCGCGATTCCGATTTCGCCATTGCCGCCGATAAAAGATGAACTTACCAAAAATGTTGAGAAAATTCTTGAAGAGGACTTAAGCGATACTTATTTCAAAATGACACCGGATGTGAAAAAGCAATTTAAGGAACAGGGAGAAAAAACCGCCTTAAGAATCCGCGAGCTTTTGGATATGACAAAATACATTGCTTACGAGGTTGTAAAATTAATAACCGACTGGCTGAAAATTATTCCCGGTGTAAATAAATATTTTATAGAACAAGAAGCGAAAATAAAGACGGATAAAATTTTGCGGCTTAGATAATTTATGGTATTTTTTCAGATACCGACAATTTCTTTTACCGGTTCGGAGACAATGACGGGCAATTCCGGCAACGTTGGTGTTTATCTTTTGGTTATGCTTGGTTTTTTCGCGTTGCTTTGCGCGGGGCTTTTGATTTTGCGTTATTTTTTGCATAAAAAATCAGCGATTGAATCATCTTTCAAAAAGCAGGTTTTACTGATTTTGGTGCCAAAAGATGCCAGCCAGGCCGGTAAAACCGCGGAAGAAACATTATCAAAAACTCATGAAGCAATCGCCATTGCCGAAACATTATTTTCTTCGCTCGGCGGATTAAAATCAGAAAGCGGATTCAAGACATGGCTTTATGGAGCGCGACAGACGTTTTCTTTTGAAATTGTGGCGGAAAACGGAATGATATCTTTTTATGTCGCGTGTCCGCCGGAAAAACGCGATTTTATAGAAGAGCAAATTCACGCGCAATATCCGTTCGCGCAAATAGGAGATGTGGAAGATTACAATATTTTCAAAGCACAAGGCGCGGCCGCCGGCGCTTATATGGTTTTTAAGCGTCCATCGGCTTTCCCGATAAAAACATACAAAAATTCGGAGGGAGACCCACTTAATGTTTTGACAAATACTTTAAGCAAGATTCCAACCGGAGACGGCGCGGCGATACAAATTGTGGCGCGTTCAGCTCGTCCGGGCTGGCGCGGGCTAAGCAGAAAAATTGTAAGCGGAATGCAGCAGGGTAAAAAATTGAAAGATATTTTAGGCGGAAGTTTGGCGGAAAAAATTGGCAAAGTTCTATTCAGTTTTTTTGAAACCGCGTCCAAAAAAGAAGAGCAGAAAGAGCCGGAAAAACCGAAAGAACTTACTCCTTTGGACCAGGAAATGATAAAACATATTGAAGAAAAGGCGAGCAAAGCCGGAATTGACGTAAATATCCGGCTTGTTTCCGTTTCC
>CAZGDX010000042.1:0-3829 GCA_964525225.1 uncultured Gammaproteobacteria bacterium | reverse complement strand
AATAAGACATTAAATGATAATGTTTTCCGCGGAGCGCTGGAACTTCAATATATTGCCGAGGCCGAACGTCTTTGGGTTATCAATGATTTGCCTTTAGAGGATTATTTAAAGGGCTTGGCGGAAACATCAAGTTCCGACCCGCTGGAATACCAAAAAGCGCAAACCATCGCCGCGCGCACTTACGCGTATTATCATTATATGAACGGCGGAAAACATCCGAAACAAACTTTAACATTAAATGCTTCTTCGCTGGACCAGGTTTATAGAGGATTTAATTCCGAAGCGCGTTTGCCGAAAGTGGCGGAAGCGGTGGAAGCGACCCGCGGGCTGGTAATAACTTATAATGGAAATGTCGTAGTCACGCCGTATTTTGCAAATTCAGACGGCCGGACGCGCACTTGGTCGCAGGCCTGGGGAGGTACGGACAAGCCATGGCTGATTTCCCGCCCATGTCCGTATGACGCGGAAAAAAATAGAACCCGCTTCGGACACGGCGTTGGTATGTCCCAAAAAGATGCCATTGACCGCGCCAAAGACGGATATGGTTTTCAGAGTATTCTGGATGCGTATTACACCGGGATTAAAGTGATGAAAGTTTATTAAATGTAAAATGAAAAAACACTAAAGCGCGCGAACGCGCAAAAAAGTGTTAAATGAATTTTTAAAAATAAAAAAACATCGCACTAAGAAAGCGCGCGAACGCGCGGATTGTTGGTACAATGTTTTGTCTAAATAAAAAAACCGTCACGAGAAAATCGTGGCGGTTTTTGGTTTATCCTCCCAAGTTTTTCGCAAAAATTTTTGAGGATTTAAAAAAGCCGCTACGATTTTACATCGCAACGGCGTGGTGGGTTAGTCGGGGAGATGTCTGGCAGGCGGAAGAGCGGGAACGGAACAACCGGGTAGAGCAGATAAGCTCTTGCGGAGAATTTCTTCTTTGTGTTTGGCCTCAGCTAGTAGTCGCAGAGAAACTGTTGAGACGAAACTGCCGTTCGGGCTGAACCAGAGTGGTAGACGCGGGTCATGGTCGTCGTATCCGAAGCTTATCCGCGCGGAGAACAGGAACTGCCGTCCGCGCAGAACGCATGGCCCGAAGATTTTGCTCTTACCATCAATAACCACTTCGTCGGTTATGATGATTCCATTTCCTTGGATGAACGCGTCTCCTGATATCATCGCTTCGCCGGAAATAGAGACACGACCCAAAATACGCACTCTGTCGTTGATGATGGCATGGTGACATATTTCAATGTCCTCATCAATAATTGCCGGACCGGTGATTTGCGCCCCGTCGCGCACCCAGACACCTGGGCTAAGATAGGCCTGCGGATCGACGGACGCGGTTTCGGCAACCAGACCTCCACCGTTCGGGTGGCGATAATAGAACACTCCGTTAATTATCATTTCTAACCCTTTCTAATGGTTTGGTTGATGAAAGAACGTTTGTTTTTTACTTCAAATCTGGGAATTAAACGCTTGCTATCAGTTCGGACTACAACTATGATTTCTATAACTATTTTGTGTCTGCGATACGTGATTTACTTATGGACGCATGGGCATCCTCGGTTTCAGCCCTAACTCGCCAGATTTGAAGCAAAATTAGACTATTCTAGTCTGACCCTATACTATATCACATTTTAGCGGTTTTGTCAAGTTCAGATGCCCAAAGAGTGTTAAAAAACGCCCGTTTAGGGGCGTTTTAATCTTATTTGGGGCTGGCGTGGTACCTTCGGTCATCTTCCGCCAAATCCAGGAGCCGGTTGCGGATTTCGTGCGGATTTGGCACGCTTTCAAAGACAAATCTGGTTATTTCGCCAGCGGTTTGCACGTGAACACTTCCGTAGTTAAACAGGGTTGGCAAAATTCCTTTAATTTCCGAGGTAACATATTGGATATTATATAAATCCAGCTCTGACATTGTTCGGCCGAAAAGCGCGTGCTGTTCAATATTCAAAATTCGGTCATTGGTTACAATCCAGTTGTCCAGATAATAATCAACAAATTGGGTAAAGTTGATAAGAATTATTGAAAGATAATAAATACTCGCAAGAATTATAAGAATGAGACGAGCGGTATTGCTTTCCAAAATTCCGGTAAAAGAATTTGCCATGAAAATATAAAAAATCACCGGTACAACCGCCAGCCCCAGAAAAAGAAAAATATTTTTCAGAAAAATAATCGGATGCCTCCGCAGATGGTAAACAATTTTTTCATAATCTTTTTGTTGGATTAGAGTTTTTAGGGTCATATTAAAAAGAATTTGTATTTAGAAAATCGGAATTGTTGAAATTTTCAAAAAGAGTAATCGGTTCTTGCCAGTCATAAACGGAAAATTGGTTCAATGTCAGATAAATGACAAACGCGGAAGCGGCTAAAAAACAAAATGTGGCAAAGACCCCGGCAAAAGTCGCGCCCCCGTATTTTATCAGATTGAAAATATTTATAATTCCAAAAAGCGCGAATGCAGTCATGAATAAAGCGAAGGGGATGAGGAGAAAGTAGGAAGGAAAAATCATAGGTTTAATTTTTTAGTTTAAGATGTTCGTATGCCAAAGGTGTGGCAACGCGCCCGCGGGGAGTGCGGTTCAAAAATCCGAGTTGCAGTAAAAACGGCTCGTAAATTGTTTCCAGCGTCTCCATTTCTTCGCTCGTGGCCGCCGAAAGCGTGTTTAAACCTACCGGCCCGCCGGCAAATTTTTTAATTAATGTCTCCAAAACCGCGCGGTCAACATTATCCAGACCCTTTTCATCAATTCCTAAAAGTTTGAATGACTCTTCGGCAAGCGGCAAGGTGATTTTTCCGTCGGCTCTTACTTCGGCGAAGTCGCGGACGCGTTTTAGGATTCTGTTGGCAACGCGCGGAGTTTTTCTGGCTCTCGCGGCGATTGCGGAAATTGATTCATCGTCGATTTGCACGCTCAAAATTTGCGCGCTTCGTTTTACAACTTCGCGCATTTCATCATCTTCATAAAAATTCAGATGGTAATGGGAGCCAAAGCGGTCGCGGAGCGGCGCGGAAAGCATTGAAAGTTTTGTAGTCGCGCCGATTAAAGTGAATTTTGGAATATTTAAGCGGAGGGTGCGCGCGGCCGGTCCTTTGCCGACAATAATATCCAGCGCGAATTCTTCCATCGCCGGATACAGAATTTCTTCAATAGTTTTGTTGACGCGGTGAATTTCATCTATGAATAAAATATCGCCTTGTTCCAAGTTTGATAAAATCGCCGCTAAATCGCCAACACGCCCGAGAGCCGGGCCGGCAATAACGCGGATATTTACCTGCATTTCTTTGGAAATAATGTGCGCCAATGTTGTTTTTCCAAGTCCCGGATTTCCGTAAAACAAAATATGTTCAACCGGTTCGCTCCGCTTCCGCGCCGCTTCAAGCAATATATTAAGACCTTCTTTTAATTTTGTCTGTCCGACAAAATCGTCAAGGCATTGAGGTCTTAGGGAATTGTCAAAAACCTGCTCTTCCGGTTTAATTTGCGGGTCGGTTAATCGTTCGTCCATAAATTTACTACTAAATTACGAAATCGTACGAAATTACGAAAGAATTCTTTCGCGGTTTTTAGTAATTTAGTAAATTTTAGTAATTTCGTAGTCCAGTTAAAGATTATCAAAAAAGGGGCTTTTAGGCAAATGTCAATCTTGCGAAATTTTTTGAAATAGGGTAAGATAAGATAAATATTATTAAGAAATATGCGCGCATAGCTCAGCGGTTAGAGCACCGCCCTTATAAGGCGGGGGTCGATGGTTCGAATCCATCTGCGCGCACCAAACTGGACTTCTTGATTTTTTGGAAGCCAAAGCGATAGTTTGCTCGCCG
>CAZGDX010000041.1:0-3952 GCA_964525225.1 uncultured Gammaproteobacteria bacterium | reverse complement strand
TTATTAGACTTGTTGATAAACTTTTAAAATTTTTTTGAGGAATGTTAATCATAATATATATATATATATATATATATTAAAAAATTATACTTATTATACCATATATTAAATTAAATCATCAACGCCAATTCCTAATGCTTTGGCTATTTTTTGAACAGTATCAATCGTTGGACTTTGTATCCCCCCTGATTCAATCTTAATAATTATGGCTTGAGAAACATCAGCCAATTTTGACAGCTTATCTTGAGACAATTTCCTTGCTTTTCTGTGTCTTTTTATATTCATTGTAATACAATAATATCAATACCATAATATTGATAGTTAGTTATTGGTCGGAAAATATCTATAACACTATGATGTCAAATTTTAACAAAATGGGCAATAAAATTTTAGGGAGTTTCTTGGCGTTGCCCGCGAATGGGTTGGGTGGGTCAAGGGCAACATCTCTTTTGGTGGCGTATTTTGCTTTGCAAAATACGAAATTCGGAAGCGAAAAAGGAAAGGTTCAAAAACCCGCCCGCATTCCTCCCCAGACCCCTCCTGCGGGCGGGAAGAAAGCCGAGGCGGGGCAATTCCATTCCCCCAGAAAAATAGTTTGCCCCGCCGAGTCCAAATTAGTTTTCAGGATTTTCGTCAAAAAAGGTTCGGATTTTGTCCAAAAGGTACCGTTTTAAAAACACCAAGCTCGCTTGGTGTTTTTAAAACGGAGAGGGTGAGATTCGAACTCACGGAACCCGTAAAGGTTCAACGGTTTTCAAGACCGCCGCCTTCGTCCACTCAGCCACCTCTCCACAATTCGGAGAGTAGAGGATTTGAACCTCTGAGCCCCCGAAGGGGCACGGTTTAGCAAACCGTTGCCTTGGGCCACTCGGCCAACTCTCCATATTTTATCTTTTGATATTTTAGCTGAAAGTTTGGGATTTGTAAATAGGTAAATTATTTTTCCCCGCCTGGGGTTGCCAAAATTCTATTTAGTGGTAAGATGATGTCAGGAAATTAAATCTTAATTTTTATCTTATGGAAAACAATCAAGAACCACTACAAAATACACCGGGTACACCGGCGGAAAATATTCCAACCTCGGAAACAACATCCGCGCCGGAAACACCGATAACCGCAACACCGGCCCAGGAAATAACGCCAGCGTCGGAAAACGAAACACAACAATTACCCTTAAACGAAACAGCGCCGGAAGCCGAAGTAGAACCGGCGCCTTCAGCCGAAATTATTCCCGAAACAAACCAAACTCCCCTTCCGCTTGAATTGACCCCCGTGGCCGAACCAAAAAAAGATGAAGACATCAGCATAAAAATCAAACTGAATAAAAGAAAAACAATTATTACTATTGCCATCATCGCCGGACTCGCGGCGCTTGGCGTGATTATCCATTCTTTAATCGGATTTTTTGTCGCGGCAACTGTCGGCTGGTCGCCAATCAGCAGATACGCGGTAATTAAAGAACTTGAAACGGTCTATGGAAAAACCGCGCTGAATTCTCTAATCACTCAAAAATTAATTGATATTGAAGCCGCAAAACAAGGAATTGTCGTGAGCCAAGAAGATATTGATGCCGAAATCGCGGATATTGAAAAACAACTTTCCGCGCAAGGACAAACTTTGGAAGCGGTGCTTAAAATTGAAGGGATGACAATGAACGATTTGATAGAACAAATTATTGACCGGAAAAGGACGGAAAAATTGGTTGCCGATAAGACCGTTGTTTCCGACAGCGATATTGATGAATATATAAAAACCTACAGCATCACCATTCCCAAGGGTCAGGAAGTTTCCTATAGAGAAGAATTAAAAGAACAACTGGAATCGCAAAAATTGAATGAAGCGGCAAGCGCGCTTATAGAAATACTAAAATCAAACTCCATAATCCGCTATTTCGGCAACTATTCAAAATAAGTTAAAATAAGACAAAATCCGCTCCGGCTTTACGCTCGGGCGGATTTTATTTTACCCGAGTTTTTCCTCTTAATATAAAAAAGAGAACTTTCGGTTGACAAATCCCTTATTTTGTGCTATACTTAAACGACAATAAAAATATGACTAATATCCGCAATGTAGCTATAATCGCCCACGTTGACCACGGAAAAACGACTCTTGTGGATTCGTTGCTCCGGCAGTCAAAAGCGAACATCGGCAAAGAAAACGCCGGTGTTGTTTGCGTTATGGATTCAAATGATTTGGAACGCGAACGCGGAATCACAATCTTTTCCAAAAACGCGGCAATAACCTGGAACGGAACAAAAATAAATATTATAGATACTCCGGGCCATGCGGATTTTGGCGGCGAGGTGGAACGCGTTTTGAATATGGCTGACGGTTGCTTGCTTTTGGTTGACGCCAAAGAAGGTCCAATGCCCCAAACCCGCTTTGTTTTGAAAAAAGCTTTGGAACTAAAACTTAAAATTATCGTAATCATAAATAAAATTGATAAGCCGAACGCGGATCCCGATGCCGCTCTTGATAAAACATTTGATTTGTTTGTTGAGCTCGGCGCGGATGACGAATTATTAGATTTTCCGGTGATTTACGCGTCTTCCAAACTCGGCATTGCCGGATTAGAAGCGGATATATCTAAAATGATAGATGTAAGCCCGGTTTTTGACGCGATTCTGGAAAATGTTCCGGCGCCTTCGGGCGACGCGGAAAAACCGCTTCAAATGCTTGTCACAACTTTGGGACGCGATGATTTCAAAGGACGGCTGATTACCGGACGAGTTCACAACGGAAAAATCCGCGCCGGTCAGGAAGTCGCGCATATTAACCGCGACGGCGTTATTAAAAAATACCGCCTCGTTTCGCTTATGTCTTTTGAAGGACTGAACAAAATTGAAATTCAAGAGGCCGTTGCCGGAGATATCGTGGCGATTGCGGGAATCCCTGACGCGATAATCGGTGAAACAATCACAGACGTTGCAAATCCAATAGCGCTTCCTTTATTAAATATAGAAGAACCAACCGTAAAAATGATTTTCTCGGTTAACGACTCTCCTTTTGCCGGTCAAGAAGGGCAATTTACAACTTCGCGCCAAATCCGCGAACGGCTTTTAAAAGAACTTGAAACCGACGCGGCCTTAAGAGTGGAAGACGGACCCGCAAACGACTGGATTGTTTCAGGACGCGGAGAATTGCATCTTGCTATTTTAATTGAACGGCTTCGCCGCGAAGGATACGAACTTCAGGTTTCCCGCCCGCAAGTTATCGTCAAAGAAATAGACGGCAAAAAACTCGTGCCGTTTGAAAAAGTTTTTATTGAAGTGCCCGAAACTTATAACGGAATCGTAATGCAAAAACTCGGAACCAGAAAAGCGCTTTTACAGGATATGAAAATCACGGACGGCATCGCTTATTTGGAATTTGTTATGCCAACCCAAGGGCTTTTTGGATACCGCAGCGAATTTTTGACCGATACCAAAGGACTTGGAATTATCAATACTGAATTTCACGAATTCGCGTCCGACCCGGGCGGATGGCAGGAAAGAGAACGCGGTTCTCTTGTTGCTCACGAAACCGGCACCAGCAATATGTATGGGCTTTTGAATACTCAAGAAAGAGGCGTGCTGTTTATCAAACAAGCCGTTGAAGTTTATAAAGGTCAAGTTATCGGGCAAAACGCCAAAAGCGGCGACTTGCGCGTGAATGTCTGTAAAGCTAAACAATTGTCAAATATGCGTTCCAAGGGCGAGGGCTCGGACGCGCACTTTGACGCGCCAAAAATTATGGGATTGGAAGACGCGTTGGAATATATCGGCGACGACGAACTCGTGGAAGCAACTCCAAAGAGCGTCAGAATCAGAAAAAGAATCTTAGATGAAATGGATGCCCGCCGCAAAGAACTCGGCATAAATATACCGAAAAAATAATCTTAAAATAAGTGAAATTTTGAGAATTATTTTTTACAGCCCATAAAACATTTCAAAAAAGCGTAAAAAATTTAATA
>CAZGDX010000040.1:0-4146 GCA_964525225.1 uncultured Gammaproteobacteria bacterium | reverse complement strand
TCCCGCACGCGGCGTCGCTCCATCAGGCTTTCGCCCATTGTGGAATATTCTCGACTGCAGCCTCCCGTAGGAGTGTGGCCAGTGTCTCAGTGCCACTGAGGCAGGTCATCCTCTCAGACCTGCTACTCGTCATAGCCTTGGTGGGCCATTACCCCGCCAACTAGCTGATAAGCCATAGGCCCCTCTCCGCGCGACTCTTGCGAGCCTTTACTCCCCGCATTTACTGTGGGGAGACCATCAGGAATTAGCCCCGATTTCTCGGGGTTGTTCCTGACGCGAAGGCAGGTACCAATGTGTTACTCACCCGTTTGCCACTCACACCCGAAGGTGTTCGTTCGACTTGCATGCCTTAGACACGCCGCCAGCGTTCATCCTGAGCTAGGATCAAACTCTCAAAAAAAGTTGTCCAGTCCAATAAAGGACGCGAACTACTCAACTAAATAATATTTTTTCTATAATAATAGAATAGATAAGGACTATCACTTTCAAATTGTTAATGGTCGTTCTTTCCGTAAAAAATTTCACAGAAAAAAACAGGGAAACCTTTTTAAAGATTTCACTGCCTTTTCCCCCTTCTTTTTCTGAAGGGACGCGGCCAAAATCTGTATTTAAATTTTAATCTTGTGCAATTTTTTTAATACTTTTATTTTACACTACCCCCCAAACCTTGTCAAGAGGAACTTAAATATATTCTAAAATAAAGCCCTAAATCTGTCAATGCCTTGAAAATTGCCCGCGACTTGACAAAATCGCGACTTTTGTATCAAAATATAACAAAAGGAAGCACATTAAAAACCGAAAGGCAAAAAATGCGCAAATTAATATCGCACGGCGGCGAAGGAAGCGAAGCCAACATTGATGTTGAATTAAGAACCGAATTTCCCGGAATCGGCGGAAAAATCACCACAGCCCAAGCGGTTATGACTGCGCTACGCAAAGAATTTTGCGCAAATGACAAATTGGGACACAGAATGTTTTTAAGGCACATGATTATCAAAAAACTGGATGATTTATTTTTAAGAAAGGGCTTTTACCAATTTCCGCATATTCCAAGGCCGCTTGGCTCCATCAGCAAACAACAAGGAGAAAAAAAGGAGAAAAAATTGAGGCCTATATTTATGAATGGGTCATTGGCACCGAAGAATTTTCATGGGAATACACCGACCCGGAAGGCGGGATTATTATTTTACATATGGACGACTGGAAAGAATTTTGCGAGGCATTCCATTCTGCCGGCATTGACTTGGGAACCGATTGCGCGGATGCCGACGACGGCCGCGTCGCCAAAAATATCATCCATCAATTCTGCAAAATTAATAACGGCATAGAAATAAATCCGCTTTGGCAAAGAATAGATTTCGGGCCACGCAGTATCAGAATGAATTATGAACGGCTAAATAAATTCATCGCTGATTACAAAAACGAAATAAGACGGATTTTGAGAGCTGAAAGATACGATATGATAATGCTTGCCCTGAAATACCTGATTGATTCTGCCAATATGGACAAATTTGATAATGACAATCCTGTCAAAGATGCCCCTTGTCATTTTTCCGATTGACCAAAATAAAATTTTGATGTATTGTTTAATGATAAAATGATAATAAGTATGGCTCTCCAAAAACTTTTGGACACCGTAAAAAAATATCATCCGAATGCCGACCTTGATATGGTCCGGCTGGCTTATGATTTTGCCGAAGAAGCGCACCGCGGGCAGAAAAGAATGTCCGGCGAGGACTATATCACCCACTCTCTCGCCACCGCGCAGATATTGGCGGATATGAAACTTAACGTCCCGATTATTATCGCCGGAATTCTGCACGATGTTCCGGAAGACACCAAACGTACGATTGAAGATATTAAGGAAAATTTTGGCGCGGATGTTGCCGGAATGGTTAAATCCATTACCAAACTTGGAAAAATAAAATATCGCGGGATTGAACGGTATGTTGAAAATCTGCGGAAAATGTTTATCGCAATGGCGTCCGATGTTCGCGTGGTATTTGTAAAATTTGCCGACCGCCTGCACAATTTACACACTCTCGGCGCGCTCACGTCGGAAAAACAAAAACGGATCGCGCTTGAAAGCTTGGAAATTTACGCCCCAATAGCCAACCGTTTGGGTATGGGCAGAATCAAAGGACAACTGGAAGATGAAGCATTTAAATATATTTTTCCAAAAGAATACGAATGGTTGTTAAATATTGTTAAAAATAAATACAAAATAAAAGAGAATTACATAGAAAAAGTCGGAAAGATTATTGAAACCGAATTAAAAAACATGGGCATTGAACCGGTTTCAATCCATGGTCGGACAAAATATTTATACAGCTTATACAAAAAACTCTTGCAAAAGGACCGCGATATTGAAAAAATTTACGACCTTGTCGCCTTGCGCGTAGTGGTAAAAACCGTGGCAGATTGTTATGCGGTGCTCGGCGTGGTCCATCAGATATGGAAACCGATGAAAGGCAGAATTAAAGATTATATCGCCCAGCCGAAACCGAACGGATATCAAT
Source organism: uncultured Gammaproteobacteria bacterium (assembly GCA_964525225.1). Classification (GTDB taxonomy): domain Bacteria; phylum Patescibacteriota; class Patescibacteriia; order DYHP01; family DYHP01; genus CAZGDX01. Next base: position 1,627 of record CAZGDX010000040.1, on the reverse strand, counting down.
CGCTTCACACCACCGTGTTTTGCGAAAATGGAGAAATTGTGGAAATCCAAATCCGCACTGAAAAAATGCACGAAGAATCGGAATTCGGTATCGCCGCGCACTGGCACTATGATGAAAAAGGAAAAATGTCTTCCCTTGAAAAGAAAAATCTCCGATGGATATCCGAACTGTCAAAAGTGCAAAAAGAAATTGACGACCGGCAAAAATTCTTGGAGTCGCTTGAAGCATTAAAAATTGATGTTTTTCAAAGCCGAATTTTCGTTTTCACTCCGCACGGCGATGTTATAGATTTGCCGGAGGATTCCACACCGGTTGATTTCGCCTACAATCTTCATTCCGAAATCGGCAACAAATGCAATTGCGCCAAAGTCAATGACCAGATAGCCACGCTTGACCACAAACTTCAAAGCGGAGATGTTTGCGAAATTATAATGGATAAAAACCGCAAGGGACCGAATCGGGATTGGCTTAAATTCGTGAAAACCCGAGGCGCAAAAGATAAAATAAAATCCCAGCTAAAATTAACCCGCTCAAATGATATTAAAAAACTTACCTCTTAATATTCTGCTATAAAAAAATCCCTGCAATATTGCGGGGATTTTTTTATAAATTTCCTAATTTTTTTAAGAGTTCCCTGAATTCTTCGTCCGAATAAAAATCTATTACCACCTGCCCCCTGCCTCCGCGTTTTTTCACCTCCACTTTTGTTCCGAGAGCTTCGCGCAAGTCGGCTTCTATCGCGAGGATTTTTGCGTCTTTGGATTTTGCCGAGGTCTTCATCTTTTTCTCGCGCTCCACGGCGCGAACAGTCATTCCGCCTTTTAAAAATTTGGCGAGAAAAAGCTCCTGCTCTTTCGGAGTCATGGTTACGAGCAAACGCGCCGAGCTTGGCGGAATTCGTTTATTGGAAATTTCCATCAGCACTTTTTCCGGAAGATTTAAAAGACGCAAAGTATTTGAAATATGCGACCGGCTTTTACCCATTTTTCTGGCAATATCTTCCTGACTGAAATTAAATTCTTCAGACAAATTCCTGTAGGCCTTTGCTTCTTCAACCGGATTTAAATTCTCACGGTGCAGATTTTCAATAAGCGCCCATTCTAATTTTTCCTGCGCTTTCGGCGACTTCAAAATTACCGGCACAGTTTTTAATCCGGCTATTTTCGCGGCGCGCAAACGCCGTTCGCCGGCAATCAATTCGTAACGCTTGTTTCCCAAATCCGAAACTACAAGCGGCTGCAAAACTCCGTATTCTTTTATGGAAGCAATAAGTTCCTCCAATTCCGTATGATTAAAAACTTCGCGCGGTTGGCTGGGATTCGGAAAGATATTATCCGGCGCGACTTCAAAAACTCCGCCCCCCTGTTCTTTGGCATGAGCAATGGTTGTTGATGTAATTTTCGGCGGTATTAAAGATGATAATCCTCGTCCTAATGGCATAAAATAAAATTTCTAATATCTAATTTCTAAATTACACTCTCGGCTATTTCTCGCGCAAGACGTTCGTAGGCCTTAGCCGCCTTGCTTTTCGGGTCATATTCCAAAATTGATTTTCCATAACTCGGCGCTTCGGCAAGGCGAACACACCGAGGAATTATTGAACGAAAAATTTTGTTGGGAAAATATT
>CAZGDX010000039.1:0-4570 GCA_964525225.1 uncultured Gammaproteobacteria bacterium | reverse complement strand
GTCGCGCCGTTAAATTCTTCTACGGCAGATGATGAAAAAGGCAATGTCAAGAAATTAAATTATTACTATGCCATCGGAAGAAGAAAAAATGCAGTCGCCCAAATCCGTCTTTTTAAAAAAGGGGAAGGCGAAATCAAAATAAACGGAAAAAACCTGAAAGATTATTTTCCGCGCGACGAATGGCAAAACAACATTTTCGCTCCGCTCAAAGCAATGGGACAAATGAATAAACTGAATGTCATTGCCACTGTCAAAGGCGGCGGAGTAAACGCGCAATCTGAAGCTATCCGACTCGCGATTTCCAGAGCCCTGCTTCAATTAAATCCGATATTCAGGCGCGGACTTAAAAAGTACGGCTATCTTACAAGAGATGCCAGAAAAAAGGAAAGAAAGAAACCCGGACTCAAAAGAGCAAGACGCGCTCCTCAATGGCAAAAACGTTAATCAAAACAAAAAACTCTCCCGTTGTGGAGAGTTTTTTGGTACCTATTTTTTGATTTGCCCCGCAAGCCCGATTAGAATTACCGCGCCAATTCCGAGCGGGTGATTCAAATAAGGGCTGAACACGTTTGTTGCGCAAAGCGCCAAAAGACCGCAAAACAAACCATAATTCGGCGCGCCGTTTTTCAATTCTTCCCTGAAAATTTTATAAATCAAAAATAAATACGCGAAAAACCCGAAAAACCCAAGTTTCATCCAAATATCCAGATAACCCCACTCAAAAGCATAGGTTTTATATTTTCCCAACTGGCTTGCCACAAGCCGCGGGTCATTGCTTTCATAAGCGACTGTGGCGCCAAAACCGGAGCCAAAAAATGGATTCTCTTTTATCTTTCTCCATAATTCCGGCAACAGATTCATTCTGCTGGATACCGCCTTCTCTTCTGTTCCCGCGGATATCCGTCCGCCGGACGCGTTAAAAATTCCCGGTGCGATAGCAAAAACAATAAAGATACCGGCGATTATTGCCAATCCGCATCTGGCGGAAAATTTTACGGCTTCGCGCCATTTTATTTGTTTAACCAAAAAATACAAAAAAACCAAACCGCCGGCAACAAGCCCGACCCAAAAAGAACGGGAAAAACTTATCAAAAGCGCGGCCGCGGAAAGAGCCAGAAGAGCATGCAAAGCAGGGACCGTCCCCCGCGTCGGGGGACGGTCCCCCGAAAGTTTAAAATTTTCTAAAAGCCAAAGCAAAACAAAAAAACCCATCATCACAAAAACCTGGGATTGTAAAAATATCCTGTAAAATCCTTCAAACGGAGTAATCTCCCCCGCCCCGGAATTCCGCACCCATTTGTAAATTTCATAAATCAATGAATCGGCGCGCGCTCCTCCGGCTTGCGCGGCAGCCAAATCAAAACCCGACCGCGCGAAAATTAAAAACAATCCGATGGTTTTTAAAGATATTGCGGCGATTGCCGCCAAAAAAATCTGCAGAACATTTTTTAAACGCTTTCCATCCTTCAAAGTTTCAAAAACCGGAAAAATAACTAGAAAATAAACCCAGGCATTCGCATCCAAAACAATATTGTGAAATCCGTTTCCGCGCAAATATCCGATAATAATTCCGGCAAAAACAAAAACCGAAAGCGCGAAATAATATTTAAACAGCTTGTTTTTCAAAAAATCCGGTTTTTGTTTTTTGACAATCATTTTTCCCGCCCAAATGCCCAATATAACGCAAAAAATCGCGATTCTAAGTGAAATTCCGTTAAATCCGAGCAAATATCCCTTCCCCCCCAAAAACAGCTCGGCAAGCAAAAAATAAACGCCGTATTCCGGTCTCCAAAAGGAAAACGCGAAAATAACCGCCAAAACCGCGAAAAAACCGATTTCCATCAAAACGTTATTATTATAAGAAAAAAAAGACAAAACCTCCAAAGCGGCAAAAAGCATCAACGAAATTTTAAAAAATTTATAATCCATGTTTTTTCTTTATGATTTCTTCGGCTTTTTTATAATCTTTAACTGATTTCAACCAGCCGAATTTATAAAAAAATGACGGAAGCCATTTGGATATTTTTCCTCCGGTTTTAATTTTGAATAAAACTTCGGGAATGAATTTTCCGGTATGCCCTTCAGCAAGCATCGTAAGCCACAAATCCCAATCCTGAAGCCGCTTTATGTTTTCATCAAATCCCGAAAAATGTTCCCGCCGGATTAATGAAGTTGTGTGAATATACGGCATTTTTTTTAATTTTTCCGCGTCAAAATCCCAAAGCGCGAATTTTTTAAAACCAAATTTAAAAGATGAATACGCGTAAGACGCCTGCGGATTTTTTTGGAGCGCGTCAAACATTTTTTGGATGCAACTTTTTTTCATCACAATATCCGCGTCGCAAAAAAGCAGATATTCCCCTTTTGATTCTTTAAATCCCCTGTTTCGCGCCGGATTAGAACCGAGATGGTTCTGTTTTATAAATTTAAAATTCTTATTATTTTTAAAATTTAAAATTGAAAATTGAAAATTATCTTTTGAACCGTCGTCAACCACGATAATTTCAAAATCGCGAAAAATTTGTTTTGAAATTGATTCCAAACATTTTTTCAATTCCCTAAAATGATTGTAAACCGGAATAATAATGCTTACCATATCAAATGCTTCATTTTTTCCATTTGTTTTTCAAAAACAAACTCATTCATTACCCTGTTCTTCGCGGCTTCACCTATTTTCGCTCTAAAAACATCGTCTTTTAATAATTTTATTATTGCTTCCGCGATTTCTTCCGCGCTTTCAGGATTAACAATCAAACCGGTAATTCCGTCCAAAACCGCTTCCGGCGCGCCGCCAACATTTCCCGCGACTGATGGCTTTCCGAAAAGCGCGGCCTCAAGATACACTATTCCAAACCCCTCAACATCTCCGCCAATCCGACGCGCCGGCATTGCGAACACATCGGAAGACGCGTAAAAAAAATTCATTTCTTCATCGCGGGTGTTTTCCGTAAAAACAACCTTATCTCCCAAATTTAATTTATTTTTTAATTCCACCAGTTCTTTTTTATATGACCCGCTCCCGACCACAAAATAAACTGCTTCCGGAACCGATTCCAAAATCTTTGGCATTGCTTCAATTACCTTATCCACGCCTTTTCTTTTTACCAGCCGGCCAACCGACAAAATCACTTTTTTTCCGTTAAAACCCCCTTTAAAACGCAATAATTTTATATTTTGATTGGGACAAGGATAAACTGTGGCGGTTTTATCTTTTTTTACTCCGAGTTTCAAAACTTCCGCGCGCGTAAATTCGCTGTTTGCCACCACTCCGCGCGCGTTTTTTATTATTTTCTTAATCCAGAATTGTTTCCATCTGCTTTTTTGCTGAATCAAAATATCCATTCCGTGAGTAAAAACAATATACGGAATTCCAAAAAACTTTTTATAAATCAAAGCTAGATAACCCATTGGCAAGACGTGGCTTATTAAAACCATATCAACTTTTTTCTCACGGATTATTTTTCGCGCGGAAAACATTGCCGGCAGCCATTTTGGCCAAAAAAAACGGGCTAAAATACTAGGCCCATATACCAAACAATTATCTTTCCCGAGAGCGCGGCAAACATCTTTCAAATAATTCGCCACGCCTCCAATCATTGGCGGATATTCCAATGTTATAAGCAAAAATTTCATTTGTTTGATAATAATTTACGAAAATATTCTATATCCTCTTTTTCAATTCCGCCTACTATATACAAAAAAACCGGATATGCCAAAATGCCGACAATTCCAAGCGCCACAAAACCCGCGTATGGTTTTAAAAAATAAACCGCGATGGTCATTAAAATTGACGCAAAAATCGTCTGAACACTAATTTTACTCAAATACAAAATATTGTATTTTACAATCTTTCTCGCTTGCGCCATTCCGGCTAAAACCAAAAAAACATAGGAAACAGATGCCGCGATGCTTGCCCCGACAACTCCATAAAAATAAATCAAAACCGAATTTAAAATTACATTTATAATCATTGTCGCGCCAAGTATTTTTGTTTGCGTCTTTTGTCTGTCGCAGGCATTCAAAAGCGAACCTACCGGAAAAGAGAGAAAAGCAAAAATAAGACCAAAAGACAAAATTTTAAGCGGTAAAATTGAAGGCGCGTATTCCGCGCCGTAAAGCGATAAAATAATCTCATCGGAAATTACATATAAACCAAAAGCTAAAGGCGTGGCAACAAACATCAGATATCTGATTCCTTTCAAAAATACGCCCTCCAAACGCTCTTTTGACGATGAAAAATAATAACTCATTGTCGGATAGAGCGAGGCAACAAGCGCCATCGGAATAAACTGGAACGCCAGTGTCAGTTTTATCGGAATACTGTACCATCCGGCCGCCAGGTCGCCTTTTAAATAAGAAAGAAGCACGGTATCAATATACGAATAAATTTTTACAAAAATCCCCGCGAGCGCGAACGAAATTGAAATCTTAAAAAGATATTTAAACGATTCTTTGTCAAAAACCGGGCGCGGCAAAAAATTTTCTTTCAGCTTAACCAGAATTGCCGAATAAATTACGTTAAAAACACTTCCGGAAATTAAAGCCGCGAAAAGCAGATATAAAGAAAGAT
>CAZGDX010000038.1:3672-4614 GCA_964525225.1 uncultured Gammaproteobacteria bacterium | reverse complement strand
ATTTAATTTTTTCGCGGCGATCGCCATCATAAGAGATGGCGCAAAAACATCTTTCGGGACAATATCGAGCAATTTATCCAGTGCTCCGCGCGTATGCAGTTTGAACGGGGTGTTGCTGTCTTTTATCATGACGCCAAAAAACAAAAAGGTAACCAAACGCAGAATTCTCGTTATTATCAGACGGTGCAAAGTATCGTACCTTTTTTTGCGGTATCCCAGCGCGGCGTCCAAATTTTCGTTTTTTAATTTTTCGTAAAGTTTCCAAAAATCCTTCGTTTCAAACTGATTATCACTGTCAATATGAAAAATCAAGTTGCCGCGCGACGCATCATATGCTCTCCGGAGCGATTTGCCATGTCCTTGATTTGTTTCATTATTGATTATTTTTAAAAATTTTATCTCTTTTGCCATTTTTTCCAGGACTTCCAATGTTTTATCTTTGCTGCAATCGTTAACAATAATAAATTCTTTTCTCCCGAATTGTTTCAAAACCTTGCCACAAAAATCGTGAATTACTTTTTCAATTATTTCTTCCTCGTTATACGCGGGCATGACGATTGAAATAAATTCTTCTTTTTTTGATCTAATTCCCGCATAAATTAACGTGTTATAAACCGCTTTTGAATTTTTATACCGCCAAGATTTTCCAGTATCCCGATAATCCGCGCCGACGCATTACCGTCGCCAAACATATAATCCGGCTCATACCGGCCGTGATTTATTTGCGCGCTTATCGCATTTTTAATTTCTTCCGCGTTGTAGCCAACATCAAAAACATTTCTGCACCTTTCGCGTCCGGTTTGGCGCGAACCGATATTTACCGCCGGCACGCCCATAAAACCGGCTTCCATAATTCCGGAAGAAGAGTTGCCCACGATACAGGCAGAGCTATTGAGCAGTTTTAAATAATCTTCCACTTCTAAGGACCGAAAAAAATGAATT
>CAZGDX010000038.1:0-3662 GCA_964525225.1 uncultured Gammaproteobacteria bacterium | reverse complement strand
ATGTTCCTTTTTCTTTTTCTTCGCGGATAGGTTTTGCGATTTCGTTTGATTCAGCATCATTATTCGGCCAAAACCAAATTATCGGCAAATCAACGTTTTTCACGGCTTCAAGAATGGTATGTATTTGCTCCTTACCCTTTCCGACTTCTGTTGTAACCGGATGTTGCATACATAATAAATACGGCTTTGTAAGGTCAATCAGCTGTCCGGTTCCTCCATATTTTCCACCATATTTGGTCCAAAATTCATTATTTATGGTCTTATCCATTTCTTTAATGATATCCAGAGAAGGATTTCCGACCACATGGACATTGGAAGGTTCTTCGCCCATCTGTATTATTCTTTTGGCGGCAAATTCATGCGCGGCAAAGTGAATATGCGACAATTTTGTAACCGCGTGTCTCACGTGTTCGTCAATCGTGCCGGTGATTTCTCCACCAAGAGTATGCGCCAAAGGAATATTCATATATGACGCGGCAACAGCTGTGGCGATTGTTTCATATCTGTCCGCGTGCGTTATTACCAAATCGGGCTGTAAGCGCTCAAAAACAGATACTATTTCCATAAGCCCCACGCCAACGGATTTTGCCATTGTCAGATTGCTTTCCCCGTCAACATGCATATATAATTTGGCGTCAATTTTAAAACCGTCCCGTTCCATTATATTTATTCCCTGCCCAAACCTATAAATAAGCATTGACGAACCAACGACAAGCTGTAATTCAAAATCCGGATGATTTTGAATCTTTTTCAATAACGGCTTTAACCTGCCGTAATTTGCCCTGTTGATAATAACCACGCAAATTTTCTTTTTTGCCATACCAAAAAATATTACCTTAAATTCTTAACCATTGCAACATATTTTTCCGGGTCAAATTTACATTCAATAAACAACGGATTTTTTACGCCTTGCCAATTTTGAAGCGCGCTTTTCAAGTCCTCCGGATTATTTAAAATTTTTGATTCGCATCCCATTGCTTCCACAATATTCTTCCATTCTGAATTTTTTATTTCAAACGCGTTTTCGGAAAATCCTTTCGGCTTGCCAGCGCTTGCGATTGTTCCATAACCGCCGTCTGACATTAATATAAAAATTATCGGGAGATTTTCTGATATTGCCAATTTTATTTCAGAAATATATGGACGAACTCCTCCGTCGCCCATCACTGCCACAATATCTTTTCCGGAAGAAATGGATGCGCCAATCGCGGTCGGAATTCCGGTTCCCATAAACCGGCCAATACTGCTTCCTAAAAAGTTTTCCGGATTTTTAGCTTGCCAGACCGTTTCTCCAATTGTGCAGAAAAGGCCTGTGTCCATTACAAGCATTGAATCCTTTACCGCTTCCTCAATTATTCTAAAAACATTTGCCGGCATAAAAAATTCTGAAAAAAGTTCTTTTTCCAGTTCTACTTTTCGCGCGGTTAAAATTTCTTCCCCCCATTTTTTCCCCGCGAGCGCCAAAACACACTTGTCCACAGCCGGTTTCAAATCCGAAGATACAAATTTTAAAGCCGGATTATACCCGTCTTGCAAATCTCCGCCAACAAAATCAAGCAAAACAAGCGGCGCGGAAAACGGTTTGGTATTTATCACTTCCGTATTTCTAAGTCCAATTCCGATTATTAAATCCGCCTTTTCTAAAACAAAACTTTCCGGTGATAATTTTTGAATTTCTCCTGTAATAATTCCGGCGGAAAAAACATTTGTTTCATCCACCGCTCCTTTTCCGGCCGCGGTCGTTGCTACAGGAATTCCGAGCTCGGCCCATTTAACATCTTTTAACCTTCGCAAAGCAACCGAACCCAAAATGATTGCCGGCTTTGCGGAATTTTTTATTAAATTTAAAATTTCTTCCAAATTTCCGGATTCCTCCGCAACTTTCAAAGATACGTTTTGCGCTTCCGCCGGTTCTGCGTATAAATCAAAATGAACCGGACCAGGGATTTCGGCTTCCGCAAGCTCAACCGCTTTTTTTACTGTTTCCGGATTTCCGTCAACCGCGTAAAAACCTTTTACGATTTCAGAAATTGCGGATTTGTGATTAAACCGCTTGTGTTTTTTTGATAACGGAGCTGTCGGACCATATGCCTCACTTATGGTGATTGCCGGCCTTCCTTCGTAATAATTTGATAAAATTCCGGGAATAAAATTGGCAAATCCCGGGCCCTTGATTCCAACCGCAACCGCGCGGGTTTTTCCGTCCCGCGAGCACGCGCCGGCCATCATTACAGCCGCGGCCTCGTGCGCCACCGGAAAATATTTTATGCCTTCAGTTTCAAGCGCGGTAATCAGTTCCAAACTCGGTCCGCCTCCGGCAACGCCAAAAGCATACAGAATTCCGTTTTCTTTCAAAGATTTGGCAAATGATAAGATGTGGGACTTAAATTCCATAGTTAAATATTTTGTATAAAATCTCCATTTTGTCATCCCGAGCGAAGCCGCAGCGGAGCCGAGGGATCTCTTCGACAACCCTTAAGGGTTTCCTCCACTCGCCTTGAGGCTCGGTCGGAAAGACAAAAGTGTTTATTTATCTGTGCGTATCTGTGAAAATATCTGTGGCGGTATATTACCTTATAAAAGGCTCTTCTCTTCAAAATAATTCAAAATCCTGTCGCAGGAAAATGCGACCGTAATATCCACCGATTCAGGACAAAATCCTCCGATGTGCGGAGTAATTAAGACATTATCGTGAGTTTGCGCGTATTGCCAAAGCGGATTGGCTGAAATTTCCGGCTCACCGGATAAAACATCAACACCAACAGCGGAAATTCTTCCAGATTCCAATTCTTCCACCAAAGCTTTTTCATCAACCAGTTCTCCGCGGGAAGTATTTATAAACACCGCGCCGGGCTTCATTTTTTTAATCATTTCAGAAGTTATCATTCCTTTAACTTCGGGCGTGTAATTCACGTGCAAGGAAATAAAATCCGATGTCGCCAAAAGCTCATCCATTTCCACTTTTTTGACACCGTCGGGAAATCCCGCGACAAACGGGTCAAATCCTTGAACCCGCGCATTAAATGCCTGCGCGTATCGCGACATCCATGAACCAATCCGACCCATTCCGATAATGCCGATAGTTTTCCCTCTAAACATCAATCCGGGGAACTGAACCCTGTCCCATCCGCCATTTTCCGCATTTTTTATGGCCCCGCGGAGTTTTCGCACGCATGCCATTAAAAGAAGCCAAGAATGCTCCGCGGCGGAAGTAATATTCCAAAGCAGGTCTTTCTGCCCTTTTAATGTCAAAAGCGGGATTTTGCGCAATTCCAGGGCATTGGAATCGATATGGTCGGCTCCAGTGGTCGCGGTTACGATAAGTTTAAGATTTTCCGCTTTATTTATATTTTCCGCCGGAATCCTGACTTTCATTGAAGCATCAAGATATGCGACGCATTTTTCAAATTTCGGAAGCAAATCGTCGGGAGTCGGTTCAGTTATTTCCAGGTCAAATTTATCTCCCAATTTTTCTTTAACGACTTTAAAACTTTCCACCGGCCCGCTGTACAAAACCATTTTTCTGGATAATATTTTTTCCGCTTCTTTAAAATCTTCCAATGTGTCAATGTTTATGGAATTTTTAGCCGGCATTTCAAATCCGTAAATTTTACTACCAAGCCAGGAATTTTTTTCCAAAATAACACTCGGGCGGAGCACAT
>CAZGDX010000037.1:0-5452 GCA_964525225.1 uncultured Gammaproteobacteria bacterium | reverse complement strand
TTCCCATATATTTCCAAATTTTAAAATTCCTTTTTCGGTTTCAGAAGTGGCGTCGCCGGTAAAAAGAACTTCATGTTCGCCATATTTTAATTTAAAAACTATGGAATTCTCATTAAATTTATCATCCTTGTCTTCAACTTTCATTCCGTCAATTGGCCAGAGAATATTGATTTCCGCGTTACCAAAATTAAATTTATCTCCGCGGTCGGCAATTTCCACCGGGATGTTTTTTTCTCTAATAACTTTCTCAAATTCCTCAAATAAATCCGTGGAATTTTCCGCGTCGGTCATTAAAATTTTACCAACTTCATATCTTTTCAAAACCTCAATCAATCCGAAAATATGGTCGGCATGCGGATGAGTTAAAACCACAAGTTCAATTTTACGGTCAAAAAACGGCAAACTTCTTCCAATCTTTTCCAACACGTCGTTGTTTGGTCCGCCGTCTATCAAAATATCCTCGCCGGACGGAGTTATAACAAGAGCCGAATCTCCCTGCCCAACGTCAAAAAAGAAAACGCGTAATTTCCCCTGCTCCGCCATTTGCGGGTAAAGAAAAAATCCGGTTATTCCAAAAATAAACACCGCTCCGGCAAACCAATTTTTAATTTTTGTCTTATTCATCCTCATAAATCACAAAATTTTCCGTCTTATCATTAATCATTATCTCTTCCGTAAAGTTCTTTCGCCAAAACGCGAAATAAAAAATCATCAAATACAACCCTAAAACAAAAATCAACGGCGCGCGCCCGAATTCCGCCGAAGCATAAGGAATTTTTGCCATCCATTCAACCGTGGAAATTATGTAATTCAAAACCGTCCAAGCCAAAAATCCGAAAATTTTTCCAAGCGGAAAAAATATCATTCCGAAAATCCCTGACAAAAATCCAAAAAGCATTGCCGGCGGAATGAAAAACAGAATTGCCAGATTGGCCGGAAGCGCGGCAAAAGAAAAATCTCCGAAATAATAAAGTATAATCGGCGCGGTCATAAATATTGCTGAAGATGTTTCTATAAAAAGTTTTTTTACCCCGTTAAATAAACTGTCTGGGGACGGGGCCCCGTCGGGAGACCCGTCCCCCCAAAGTCGTCTCATTTTCTTTTCCAAAACCGGCGATAAATAAAACAATCCGACAATCGCCGCGAAAGAAAGCTGAAATCCGATGTCAAAAACCAAAATCTTCGGATTTTGCGCCGCCATTGCCGCGGCCGCCAGAATCAAAACATTTCCTTGTTTGCTTTTACGCCCTATCTGGACGGCGAGCTTTACCGCGAAATACATCAACCCCGCCCGCACCACGGAAGCTTCGGCGCCACTTGCCAAAGAAAACGCGCAAATCGCCAAAAAAGCAATCCAAAAAACAAATTTTTTTGGGATAAATAAAAAAGATAAAATAAAAAACACAAATCCGGCGACAATCGCGATATTTGACCCCGAAACCGCGACGATGTGGGACAATCCGGCGACGCGAAAACTTTTTTGAATTTCATAAGATAATCCACCGTCTTCACCGTATAAAATTCCGGACAAAAGCGACGCGTGCGGTTCGGGAAAAATTTTAAAAATATTTTCTGAAAACTTTTTCTTCGCGAAAAATATTGCGGAGAGCGCCGGATTTCCGCCTTCGCCCAAACGCGCGATGGATTTCGGATATTCGCAAACCGAATAAATATTTTTTCCCGCCAAATATTTTTTCAAGTCATCCGGCGGATTTTTTAACTCGCAGGTTATTTCCAAAATTTCGCCATACCGGTATTCCGGATATTTCAAGACCTTTATTTGCGCCAGTCCCTCAACTTTGGTTCCGGCAACTTCACTGGCCTCAAAAACAAATCTGGCGCTCATTCCGCTTGCATCCGGCTCTTTCGCCACCGTTCCTTTCAAAAAAACGGTTTGGCCGTTATAAAATTTTAATTCGCCCGGGCCTCCGGCCGGCAAAAAATTCATAAATCTCAAAACCCCCAGCGCAAAAAATAAAATCATTAAAATCAAAAGCCGCTTTTGCAAATCTTTCCAAAACCAAACGGTAAACACCGCCAGCGCGACCGCAAAACAAAAAAGCGGGAAAAATAATTCCGAATTTTTTATGAAAATTGAAGCGACGCCAGCTCCCAGAATAAAAGCAACGCAGATTAAAAGAAAAGACCCGGATTTAGATTCCGCAATAGCTCTGAACATACCTCTGATTTTTAAAAATATTAAATTCATCATAGGCAGTTTAACACAATTTAAAATGACAAGGGGAGTCCTTAACAATTCTGTCAAGAGCGCCCCTTGTCATTTTTCACTTGCCAAAATCCGCCGCTTCTTTTATTATATATATCTAAATGGTATAATTTTTATATAAAACATATCCTATGAAATCAAACACAAGAAATACACTTAGAAGCATTGTGCTTTTTATAATAATCCTGCTTGCTGTCGGCGGAATTTTCAGCACCTATAATATGACAACAGACAATCCCGAAGAAGTGGGCATTGGCGAGATGGTGGCTTCAATCAACCGCGGCGAAATCAAAAAAATTGAAATTTTCGGCGACCAGCTCACTTTTTACGACTCCGGAAATAACAAAAAAATATCAGCCAAAGAACCGAACGAACCCTTGGGCGCGGTTTTGAAAAACTACAACGCCGACCCGGAAAAAATAAAAGACATCCAAATTGAAGTAAAACAGGAAAAAGGAATCTGGATTGTGTTAAAAGGGATTCTTCCATTTCTGCTCCCATTGCTTTTTATCGGGATCTTTCTTTGGTTTATGTTGCGGCAGGTTCAAGGCGCCAATTCCCGGGCAATGTCTTTCGGCAGGAGCGGAGCCAAAGAATTCGGCAGAAACAACAAGAATAAAATCACTTTCAAAGATGTTGCCGGCGTAAAAGAAGCAAAGGTGGAATTGCAGGAAGTGGTGGAATTTCTGAAAAGTCCGAAAAAATTCGTGGCTCTGGGAGCCAAAATCCCGAAAGGCGTGCTTTTGATGGGCACCCCGGGCACAGGAAAAACCTTGCTTGCCCGCGCGGTTGCCGGCGAAGCCAATGTCCCCTTTTTCCATATTTCCGGCTCGGAATTCGTGGAAATGTTTGTCGGGGTCGGCGCGTCTCGGGTGCGCGATTTGTTTGATAAAGCCAAAAAAAGCGCTCCATGCATTGTGTTTATTGATGAAATTGACGCGGTCGGGCGGCAACGCGGAAGCGGGCTTGGAGGTTCGCATGATGAACGTGAACAAACATTAAATCAAATTCTTGTGGAAATGGACGGATTTGACCCGAATATCGGTATTATCGTCATTGCCGCCACCAACCGTCCCGATGTCCTTGACCCGGCGCTTCTCCGGCCCGGCAGATTTGACCGCCGGGTGGTATTGGATGAACCGGATATTGCCGACCGCGAAGAAATTCTTTTGATTCACGCGAAAGGAAAACCTATGGCGGAAGATGTGAATATCAGAAAAATCGCCGAACGCACTCCGGGATTTTCCGGCGCGGACTTGGCAAATCTTTTGAACGAAGCGGCGATTTTAACCGCCCGCAGAAATAAAAAGAAAATCGGAATGGATGAAGTTTTTGAAAGCGTGGAAAAAGTAATGCTTGGCCCTGAACGCCGGAGCCGGGTGATTTCGGAAAAAGAGCGCGAAAAAATCGCCTATCACGAAGCCGGACACGCGCTTGTTGCCCACGAACTTCCGAACGCCGACCCTGTGCATAAAATTTCCATCATCTCCCGCGGACGCGCTGCCGGTTATACTTTGAAACTTCCGACCGAAGACCGTCGGCTTGTTTCCCGTTCCGAATTTCTTGACGACCTCGCGGTATCGCTTGGCGGATTTGCCGCGGAAAAAGAAATTTACGGCGAAACAACCACCGGCCCGTCAAACGACTTGAAAGTTGCCACTCGCATGGCGCACGATTTAGTAGTAAAATATGGAATGAGCGACCACTTGGGCCCGCGGACATTCGGAGAAAGCCAAGAAATGATATTTTTAGGCCGGGAAATCTCGGAACAAAGAAATTACAGCGAAAAAATTGCCGAGCAGATTGACGCGGAGGTCTCCAAAGCAATCAACGGAGCGCTGAAAACCGCGGAAGATATTTTACGGAAGAAAAAACCCGCGCTTGAAGAAATAGTCAAAGCGTTGCTTAAAAAAGAAACGCTTGAACGCGACGAATTTGAAAAAATCGTCGGCGCCAAGCCAAAAGCTAAATAATAATTTTCAATTTTAATTTTTAAATTTTAATTGAATTATCAATTCTCAAATTTTCAATTTTAAAACTGTTTGAAAATTTAGTCATTTAAAATTCGGATTTGATTTAAAATTTATAATTGATAATTTAAAATTACTTAAGGAGGTCTATGTTTTTCTCAAAAGAAAATTCTCTTTACCGCCCGATTTTCAAAAAATCATTGGAAATCACCTGGCGGAATAAATTTTTATGGGCGTTCGGATTTTTTGCCGCGTTTTTATCAAGTGGCGGGGTTTATGATGTAATAATCAAAAACTGGAACACGGTTACCGCCAAAACAATTGCGGTAAAAAATCTTCTTTCAATCGCTTCCCCGTCTTTTGAGTACATCCATAAAACCAGCGGGGAAATAGCCGGGAAACTGAACATCTACGGTTTTGCCGCCGGATTGTTTATCGCCCTTTTTATAATGCTGGCGCTTTGCGTAATGGCGTTTATCTCCCAAGGCGGGATAATCCACGCCATTTCCGCAATATCGCTGGGCAAAAAAACCAGCTGGAAAAAAAGTTTTGATGTCGGCTTGAAACACATCTTCCAAATTCTTGGCGTAAACCTTTCCGCGAAAATCCTCATCTGTCTTTTGCTTCTGTCAATCGGTTTGCCGGCCGCAGTAATTTTCCCTGAGGGCTCAACATGGAGCGGTCTCACCTTTTTCGCCATATTTATAATTTCAATTCCACTCACCTTAATTGTGCTTTTTACAATGATTTATTCGGTGGCCGGAATGGTCATCCAAAAACATTCGCTTTTTAAATCAATAAAGGAAGCCCTGAAACTTTTAAAAAACCATTGGATAATCAGTTTGGAAATGGCGCTTTTCCTTTTGTTTTTTAGCACCCTGTTCGGAATCGCGGTCAGCGTTGGACTGGTATTTGTCGCCACTCCGTTCCTGCTTCTTAGCGCGGCTATGAATTTGCTCCTGGGCGCGACTGGCGCGGCAATAGTGTTCACGGTTGCAATCGTGTTTTTCATCGCGCTCGTGGCGATACTCGGAAGCGCGTTTATTTCTTTTCAGCTCGGATGCTGGACTTTACTTTATAACCAACTCGCAAATCAAGGAGGCGTGAGTAAAATAATAAGAGTTCTCGCGGATTTGCCGAAACGCCTAAAACTCTAACCTCTCTCTTTCCGTCATTCTGAGCGAAGCGAAGAATCTCACACCAAGTAAGAATCGGATGAGATCCTTCACTGCGGTTCAGGATGACACAAGAACGA
>CAZGDX010000036.1:0-5516 GCA_964525225.1 uncultured Gammaproteobacteria bacterium | reverse complement strand
TTGTCAAGTACCTTGATGCTGTTTTTGGCTAAAATAAGCCGATTTTGATATATTTTAATAAATTAAAAAGGGCAACTTTCATTGCCCATAAATCTAATCCATCATCCCCCATTTGCCCGAACACTTATTCTGCCTCTCAATCCATTTATCATAAAAATTCTGCGCAAAATCTCCGCCTTCGGGCAAAATTCTTACTAATGACCCATCGTAAATGCCAACCGCGATATTTCCGGTAAAATTGTCCGTATCATCCAAAACCGACCTTACTGTTTCAACCGCGTCCGCGCTATTCCCCGTTTTGGAACAAATAATGAAATCATGCGGTTTTTGAGGCGTAACAATAATTCCGATGAACCAATCGTTTTTAGAAAGTTTTTCAACCAGTTCGTTTGCCGCGGCTTTCGCGTCTTGATATAACCGGCACATTTTTCCTCCTTCGCCCGCCGGTGACGGCAGGTCTTTTTTAATTTTAAAGAAGTTCCTATTAAATTATCACAATTATATTTTTACGTCAAGATATGTGGTATAATATAAATAATTCCGCATTCATAATTCATCATTCGTAATTTAGGGGGATGGGGGCAATAAAAGAGATAAAAAATTCAAATTTGCGCTGGACGTATGTTACTAGAACATCCGCTCCTATTTTGGCGCAATTAAAAAAAGAATTTAATTTTTCAAACGAGGATTTGCGCGAAGTGCCTCCCCCGCTCCAACGACAAAAGGTGGTAATGAGGCCGGACTACTTGTTTTTGATTTTGCTTTTTCCGGTATATATCAAAGAAACCGGCGAAATGCGGATTTCCGAAATTGATTTTTTCATCAGCAAAAAATTCATCGTAAGCATTAACCAAGGCGGCGAGCTTGTGCCCCTGCGAAAATTTTTCCACAAATGCGTGGAAAACAAAACCGAAAGCGCGAAATGGATGAAAGAAGGTTCGGCCGGAATTTTATTTGAAATTTTAAAACGCTTGCAGGAAAATTGTTTCCCGATGCTCGTGCATATATCCAACGATATTGACACGATTCATCGGCGGCTTTTCAAAGAATACGAACACAATACTATAAATAAAATTCTCCAGATAAAAACAAATATCGCTGATTTCCGCCGGACCGCCTGGGGCGATGAAGAAATTATCAAAAAACTCATTTCCAAAGGAAAATGGATTATCCCGATTTCCGTTGCCAAAAAATTTGACGGAATCATAGAAGACGCGGATGACGTCTGGAGTTTGCTCCAGACATTAACCGATTCCATAGACGCGCTCCACAAAACTAACGAATCGCTGATTTCTTTCCGCACCACCGAAATAATGAAAACTCTTACGATTTTCTCGGTAATTGTTTTTCCGCTCACTCTCCTCGCCGCGATTTTTGGAATGAATACCACGATGCCCCTCGTTGATTCCCCGCACGCTTTTTGGAAAATAGTTATTTTAATGGCCACCGGCGCCGCCGGAATGCTTCTGTATTTTAAGTGGAGAAAATGGATATAAAAAATAATTAAAATAATCGCAATAATTTAAAAAACTCTGAAATAATCAGAGTTTTTTGTTATTTATTGTGTCCGTTTTTTTCCGTTCGGCATATTTCTTTTGCATTCCCAAAATAAAAATTCGCAGTTTCGGCAATCAACGCAAAGCGACGAATACGGCGTCCCGCACATTAAAACTCCCTGGCCGTTAAAATGAGACATAATTTTTATAATTGTTTCCGGCTTCGGACACCAATAAGAATTCTGAATATGTTGTTTCCATTCATAATCGCTTTTATATTCCGCCGGAATCAGGTCTTCATTGTAAAACCTCATAAAAGTCAGAACAACGGGAACTTTATATTTCTTCCAATAATAATCTATAATCTTTTTGACTTCATCTAGATTCCATAGTGTCGCGCGGGCGCGGACAAACATCAGATTCGGCGTCGGTTGAACCAAATAAATTTTATTATTCGCGCATTGCCTGTTTGCCGTAAAAACAACCGGCGCGGGAAAATCAAAATTAGGGATAGAAGTATTGTAGAATTTTCTCTTGTAACACCGCGTAACCGTAAGCACGCGCTCTTTTTCCAGATTGGAATCATGACCGGAATTTATCCGGACGATTTTTCCTTCGGCTTCCTTTAATGTTGGAATCATTGGTTTATCCAGAGTTCTGAAAAATCTGCCGCCATTGTAAAAACACTCGGAACATTTGTTCGGACATTCGCCTGTTTGCGGAATGCAGTCAATTATATTGGAACCGGCGAGTTTCGGATTCTTGTCGGACATTTTTTCTCCCCTTGCCCTCCGTAGCCTTGGCGCAGGAGGATTCCTGTTTTTTGAAAGAGCTTTAAATTTTCTTTTTAACCGTCATTTGATTATTTGGCAAATCTTCCACGATATAACCCATTTCTTCAATCTGCTTTCTTAACTTATCGGATGTTATATAATCTTTACGTATTCTTGCGAACATTCTTTTGTTCGTTAACTTATCCACTTTTTTATCTTCCACATCCAGATTTTCTAATTTAAAACCAAAAACTTTATCAAACTTGTTGAGTAATTTTAAAATATCTTTTTTATCTTTTACCGATATTTTTCTTAAAAGAGGATTTAACGGGCGCATAAAATCATCGTGGATTATCGCCATAGCTTTAGCCACATTTAAATCGTCATTCATCGCTTCTGAAAAATCTTTCTCTATTTTCTTTAACGACAGAGGCAATTTTTCTGCGCCAAACGCTTCTTCATTTTTTAATTCCGTATAAAAATTATCCAATCTGAATAAAACCGATTTGGCGGCATCAAGCCCTTCCAGAGTAAAATTAAGTTCGCTCCGATAATGTGTCATCGTCAAAAGAAAACGAATTGCTCGCGCCGAATATCCTTTTTTCAAAATATCATTCAAAGTATAAAAATTGCCTTTGGATTTGGACATTTTTTGGCCATCTACCAGCAAATGTTTTGTGTGCAACCAAAAATTCGCGAACTTAACTTTGTTCGCGCCTTCGCTTTGGGCGATTTCGCATTCATGATGCGGAAATTTATTATCTTCCCCGCCGGTGTGGATATCCAACGCCTTCCCAAGATATTTCATCGCCATTGCCGAACATTCTATGTGCCAACCCGGGTATCCCTTGCCCCACGGCGACTGCCATTGCATTTTGTGTTTTGGATTGTGTATCCAAAGCGCGAAATCATACGGATTTTTCTTTTCTTCATTCACATCAACACGGCTGCCGGCGATTAAGTCCTCCATTTTGTTTCCGGACAATTTTCCGTAATCTTTAAACTTTTTCACATCAAAATAAACAGAACGGTTTTTTTCATAAGCATATCCGTTTTTAATAAGTTTTTTTATCACTTCAATCATTTCTTTAACATGGTCTGTGGCGCGCGGATATTTGCTTGCTTTTTCTATTCCCAATTTTTTAATGTCTTCAAAAAACGCTTTAGTATAAAAAACCGAAATCTGTTTCGGAGTTTTTCCGGCGCGGAGCGCGGCGCGTTCTATTTTATCTTCACCTGCATCCGCGTCCTCAAGCATATGCCCGACATCTGTAATATTCATTACCTGTCTTACTTTATAACCGCTGTATTCCAAATATCTTCGCAAAGTGTCGGCAAACAAAAATGAGCGCAAATTGCCGATATGCGCGTAATCATAGACCGTTGGTCCGCAATTATACATCAAAACCCGTCCTTTTTTCAACGGCTTAAAATATTCTTTCTTTTTTGACAGCGAATTATAAAGTTTTAATTTTAATTTGGGCATAATTTAATCTTAACTAAAAAAATGGCGGATGGCAAGGAAATCCGCAAATGACAAAGGGCACCTTTGACAATATTGTCAAAGGTGCCCTTTGTCATTCAAGACCAAAGCGAAAATTTTTAGTAATACGGGGTTCGATGCTTATCGCGCATAAAAATCATAGCGACAATCGGCATAACAAGCCAAGCCAGCCGTCCGGGGTCGCTGATAAAAACCGATTGGGTTATAGGCGCGAGATGCGCCAGCGCGTTATGCGGCAAAAACGACATTGTAATGCTAGTCAAAAGCCCGACGTGCAAAACGCTGAAAACAAATACCTGCGACCAGCTTCCGGGGGAATCCTTTGTAAAACTCCGTAGAAGCGCGCTTCTGGCAATCAAAAAAAACAAAAACACAAAAAGCCCCAAAAACATTATCACTCTTATCGCGAAAAACTGCCCGACATTTATTTCCGCCCGCAAGGTATCAAGATACGGCGCGGTGTTAATTACCGCGAGCGCCATATACATTGAAATTAAAATCGTCAAAACCCTGTCGCGTCCGAGCGTAAGCCCGTATAAAAAAACCGCGGCCAAAAAGAAAATTATAATAAACAAATCCCAAGTGGGAACCGCGAAATTTACGGCTTTTAAAAAATTTCCTAAATCAAATTGCGAAAAAAACATACCCGGTATATCAACTTCCGGAGCATAAACGCTTTATAATGCCTATCTCTTGAAGATAAACCGAAAATTGATTCTATGATTATTTTTTAAAGGACTGCCCATTAATACCAGAAGTTGTATTTCTGGGCATAATCCTCCTTTGCCCGCCGTAGTTTTAACGAAGGCGGACTTCTATATATATTATACCACCGGCCAACAAAAAGTTATACACAACTGCCCACAGCTCTCATGAGCGCGGATTGACCGAAAAATATATTAATGCTAAGGTTAAATTGTTAAAGTTCATTAAAAATAGGGAGAGAAAAATGAAAGAAAAGAAAAACTCCGAGCCCGCTATCGGGACATTATGGATTTCCGGAGATATTTGTGAAGAAACATTCGCAAACTTTTTATCGAACTTTTATAATATGCTGGCAAGTTCCGCGGATATAATAGAAATTTGCATCTGTTCTTTTGGCGGAAGTTATGACCATGGTATTGCTTTTTATGAAGAAATACGCCTTTCAACCAAACCAACCATAACGAGAATACAAGGTATTGCCGCGTCCGCGGCATCAATTATCACGCAAGCCGGCGCGACCAGAGTGATAACCAAAAACAGCACAATAATGATGCATAAGCCGGCTTCTGTCCTTGGCGAAGGAGAGTATTCGGCAGAAGATTTAAAAATACTTCGCGCGAAAAATCTATCAGCCGAACAAAAAGTATTAAAAATATTTTCTGAAAAAACCGGCAAAACGCCGCAAAAAATCAGAAAAGATATTGGAACTCTTAAAACTTTTACTGCCGAAGAAGCCCTTGCCTACGGGCTGGTTGACGCGATTATTTAAAATGAAAACCGCGATTGTCGGCTATATTGTCCAAGACAAATCCGGAATTGTGGCGATTTTTCCCGATTACGCGGATGACTACATTGAAAACGCGATTAACGCCGAAAGATACGCGAAAAAAAATTTAATCCTTGAAACCGTTGAAAAAACAAGAGATGAAGACGGAACTGAATTCAGAATCCGCTTGAATAACATTGCCGAAAAATGGAAAAAAAATAAAAAAGCCAAATTTATGAACTAAATCCCCGGAAATTTATCCGGGGGATTTT
>CAZGDX010000035.1:0-6663 GCA_964525225.1 uncultured Gammaproteobacteria bacterium | reverse complement strand
TGTCTTATTCCATTTTGGCGGATTGGAATAATTTGAAATTTGAAAAGTTGAAGGCGCGAGAGGCAAAAGGCGAAGATGGCTCGTTGAAGTATAAACATTGCCAAGATATTCCGCGCTATAAATTTTCGTCGCCAAATTATAAGATAAAATAACTTTTTCGCGCGGTGAAATGAACGAAAATAAATTTCCGTTAGCGTCGCGCAACTCATAATCTCCATTTGTTAAAACCTGAACATTTTCCGTGGTGTAATAAAGTCCGATTCTAATATTCGGCTCAACTCCCAAAGTTGCCACAACCGGCTCTTCAGTTGTTCCGGAAATACTTTCATCCGTAACCGTTGCCGGAAGTTCAAAATCGGTTCCGTCCAATTCTTCTCCATTAACCAAAAGCGCGAATTTTAAATTATAATCTCCCGCTCTATAAGGCGCTTTTAAAACAAAAGAGATGAATCCGAGTTCTCCGGGCTTTACAATTTCATCATTAATAACCGACGCTTTTACGGTATCTACCCAGGAAGAATCAATAAATAAATCAGTATCCGCTGTTACATCCATTCCCGCTACCATATAAGTGTCTTTTTTTATAACCGCGCGTTCGCTCCATTTTGCCGTTCCGTCATTTTTAAATCCTATTTTAAATTCCGCGGCTTCACCTTGTTTTAAAACAAGTTTACTATCGCTTTGGATTAATTTAATTGCGGATAACTGCGGTTTTTCCACGACTTTTAAATTCACACTAAATTTTCCGTTTTTTATCCACGCTTTATCTTCCGCGGCAAGCGCGAAACTTTCTGTGTATTTTCCAAGCTTTTCCGGGGCATTCAGATAAAATTCAAAATATCCGATTTCTCCGGGTTTAACCGATTCGTTTTTGAGAATTGCCGGCTGGATATTTTTATACCACTTTTCATCCGCAAATTTGCTTTTTCTGTAGTTTGGGTCAATGGTGTAAACCGAAACAAAATTTTTGCCGGAATTTGTCCAGGTTTCGGTGCCTGTATTTTTGAAGGCGATGGTGTATGACATTTTTTTTCCGAGCGCTATTTCAGCCGCGTCGCCTGCTCCTTTTCCGGTTTCAAGCAATCTGGACGCCTGATATTTCGGTCGCTTTATGACATTTATATTTAAATTAAACTGACTCCCTATTAAGAAAGCTTTATCTTCAGCTGCCAAAATAAATCCTTCTGTGTATTTGCCAAGCTTTTCCGGGGCTTTCAGATAAAACTCAAAATATCCGATTTCTCCGGGTTTAACCGATTCGTTTTTGAGAATTGCCGGCTGAACACCTCTGTACCATCCCGAGTCCTTAAATTTACTCGCCCGGTATTTTGGCGAGTAAGTGTAAATTGAAATAAAATTTGCCCCGGTATTTGTCCATGTTTTTGAACCGGTATTTTTAAATCCGACAATCACGGGGTATTGTTCTCCAGCCGTAATTTCCAGTGTCCCCAGTTTCGTGGTCTGAGTGGCGCCATACGCGGGCGCGGCGGCAAAAGCGGTTTTAACTCCAAAAATTTCCCGCGCGCCGGATTTCAAAAAAGCTACAACTTCCAAGTATCCTTTTTCTAAATATTCGGAAACCGAATCATTCCACATTTTTTCTTTCATTATTCTGTTTTCAACCGCAGGCGGCTTATACTGGTTTAAAGTTTCGGTAAAACTGACTTCCAAAAAATGAAGCCCGAAAGCAAGAGCCACGACAAATAAAAAAACCGCCACAAAACCCGAAGCCGACTTCAGTATTTCTATGGCGGTTTTTTTATTTTGCGGGATTTCTTCAGTTAAAACCTTAGTTTTAACTTCAAAATCCCTTTTTTTAGCTAAAGGGCGCGAATCGCAATTCATTTTTTTGATTTTTATTTTTGTTTTTAACCACAGATTTACGGCACAGATTCCACAGATTAGAAAATGTTTTCGTAAATTGTCAAGAAATCGGCTTAAGGTCTCTCCTAACCTTTGCCATTTTCCTAAATATATTATACCATAAATTTGAGATGAAATCAAGTGCATAACGTTCAAATTGGCTAATTTTAGATAAAATAAATTCAATTAAACAATGTCTTTAGCTTCCAAAATCGCGAAAAACACGCTTTTTCAGGCATTTGGGAAGATTTTCAGTTCCCTTTGTTCGCTGGCCGCCATTGCGCTTATGACCCGGTATCTTGGACCAGGCCTTTTTGGCGAATATTCAACATCTATCGCTTTTTTGCAGATTTTCGGAATTTTGGTGGATTTGGGGCTCACATTGGTCACTGTTCAGATGATATCAGAAAAGAACGCGAATATCAAAAAAACCCTTGATAATATTTTTACTTTCAGAATTTTAAGCGCGTTTGGCTTTATGGCGCTGGCGCCTCTCGCGGTTATATTCTTTCCGTATCCGGAAATCGTGAAAACCGGGGTGCTGGTTGGAGCCGGAGCATTCTTTTTTAACGCGGTAAATCAGGTTTTAATCGGGCTTTTTCAAAAAGAATTGAAAATGGAGCGCGTCGCTTTCGCGGAAATTGCCAATCGCGCCATATTTCTTGCGTTAACCGGCATCGCCATCATTTTTAATTTTAATCTAGTTGCCTTTCTGGTGGCAATGGCCGCCGGAAATTTTATAAATTTCATAATTCTTTTTGTTTTCGCGCAAAAAATCGTAAAAATTAATTTTGATTTTGATTTTTCCGTCTGGAAAGAAATTTTCCGCCGGTCGTGGCCGATTGCCGCCGGCATCGCGCTTAATTTAATATATCTTCGCGCCGATATTTTCATCCTTTCTTTGTATAAGTCGGCGGAAGATGTGGGATTCTACAGCGCTTCTTACAAAATTATAGATTTTCTGACTGCTTTTCCGTATATGCTTCTAGGGCTTGTGCTTCCAGTGCTAACATTGGCATGGTCGGAAAAAAATTCGGAACAATTCAAAAAAATTTCGCAAAAAACACTTAATTTTTTAAACATCTTGGCGCTTCCAATGGTCGCGGGGGGCATAATTCTCGCAAAGCCGTTAATGATTTTATTCGCCGGCCAAGAATTTGCCGAAAGTGGAAATATTCTGCAAATCTTACTCCTGGCGCTCGGA
Organism: uncultured Gammaproteobacteria bacterium; assembly: GCA_964525225.1. Classification (GTDB taxonomy): domain Bacteria; phylum Patescibacteriota; class Patescibacteriia; order DYHP01; family DYHP01; genus CAZGDX01. The sequence goes on along the minus strand of CAZGDX010000035.1, from coordinate 3,596 downwards.
ATGATTTTTCCCGCAACAATTTTTACTCACGCGATAATCGCGATTGGCAAACAAAAATCAATGCTTTTGGGATTTGGCGCGAGCGCCATTTTAACTTTAATCGGATACTCGGTTTTTATCCCGCGATATTCTTATTTTGGCGCCGCCTGGATGACGGTTTTTTCCGAAGGTTTAATTTTGCTCTGGAGCGCCGGAGTGGTTTATAAATATTCCGGTTTTTTCCCTGAATTCAAATCTTTCAAAAAATCGCTGTCCGCCAGTATTGTAATGGCATGGATTCTATGGATGCTTGGAATTCAAAATATAATTTTGGCGATTCCCGTTGGCGCGATAATTTATTTTGCCCTGCTTTTCGCCGTTAATGGAATAAACGTTAAAATGATAAAAGAAATTATTTCTCTAAAATAACTATGTCCGATTTTTTTCTTTACACAAAATTGTTTCCTTTTATATATATACTATTTCGCGCCGCCCTCGTGACATTTGTTTTTATTTCCTGGAAAAATCAAAAATGGGGCGCATATCTGATTTGCGCGTTTTTACCGACGTATTTAATAAGATTCAAGGGTCCGTTTGACCTGCCAATGACCGCGCTTGAGATGATGATTTTGGTTTTGTTTGCAATATCTTTAATTAAAAAACAAATTGTTATTCCCGCAAAGGCGGGAATCCAAAAAAACAAACTTCTGATTTTCGGAGGATTTTTATTTATCGCCGCCGCGACAATTTCAATGTTTCTCTCCACGGATTTACGCGCGGCCGCCGGTATTTGGAAGGCGTATTTTATTGAACCGCTGATGTTTCTAGCGGTTTTCATTTCCATCATAAAAAAAGAAGATGTAAAAAATGTCATCAAAGCGCTGGGATTTTCCGCTCTTTATATTTCACTTTATGCTATCGCGCAAAAATTCTTTGGATTCCCGATCCCGACGCCGTGGCAGGTGGAAATGCGCGCCACGAGCGTCTTTGATTACCCTAATGCGGTCGGACTATTTCTGGCGCCGCTAATTCCTTTATTTATATATGTCATCCTCGGGGACGCGAAGCGGGGCACGAGGATCCACGTGGATTCCCGCCTCCGCGGGAATGACAAGATAAAAAATATATTTTTAATAATCGCTTGTATTTTATCAGTCATCACGATTGTCTTTGCCAAATCCGAAGGCGCGATTGTGGCTCTTGTCGCCGGTTTCATAATCTGGCTCTTTATAAAATTAAAAACTCGCGGAAAAATTATTTTGGCAGTTCTTGGCGCAACGACTGTTTTATCAATTTTATTTTTAAGTATTTCGCCGTTCCCGCAAATCAAAGAAAAACTTTTGCTAAATGATTGGTCTGGAATGGTTAGAAAAACCGTCTGGTCAGAGACAATGGAAATGTTAAAAGACGCTCCGGTTTTCGGCGTCGGACTTTCGGGATACCAAACCGCTATTATTCCCTATCACAACGCCAAATGGATGGAAATTTTCCTTTATCCGCATAATATAATATTTAATTTTTGGACCGAAACGGGACTTCTTGGTTTGACAGGATTTATTTTAATTATTATTTGGTTTTTTTCTGTATCATTCCCGCGAAGGCGGGAATCCGCGAATTTGATCTTTTTTCTATTTTTATCAATGCTGATTTTATTGATTCACGGACTCGTAGATGTTCCATATTTCAAAAACGACCTGTCGGTTTTATTTTGGATTTTGGCCGGACTGGCAATAATATCAGATAACGCCAAAAACAATTGACCTTCCGCGCGGAATGTGCCATTATAAAGATAGGAACGGTAAAAATGTTCCTGACGTTTAATTCACTAATTAATAAAAAATATGGGATTTTTTAAAGACATATTTGGGGGCGAAAAACCAGCTGAAAAACCAAAAGCTGTAGGATTACCTGAAAAAGAAGAAAAAGAATTTTTTGAAGAGGGAGAAAAATTGGGACAACCATCCGAAAAACCGGCGCAAAAACCGGAAGAGATGACCGAAGAAGAATGGTTTGCAAAAGGAGACGCCGATTCAAAACGAAGAGACGAGGCAAGAAAAGAATAGGATTTATGAAAAGTCAATCAAAAAGTCCGGCCGTCGCGCCGGCTTTTTGTTTAATTGACTTTAACGGTAAAATCTGATAGAATAACATAGACAATGGAGAGGTGACTGAGTGGACGAAAGTGCCGGTCTCGAAAACCGGTGTACCTTCACAGGTACCGTGAGTTCGAATCTCACCCTCTCCGTTTTTAAAAATTAAACCAGTTTTATAATTAAACCTGTTTAGCGGTTTCAAAATGGGGCTTGCCCCATCAAATCCTTCCGTCTCCGTTTTATATTTTATAATCTTTATATTATGAAAAATTCAAAATTAATTTTACACGGATTTTTACAGGCGCTCGGAGTGGCGCTTTATATTTTAGGCATCACTACAATTATGGCCAATGTCAACAAGATACTTGGTCCCAAAGACACATTTTTAACTCCAATTATAGTGCTTTTGCTTTTTGTCCTATCGGCCGCAATTACCGGAACCTTGACTCTCGGCCGTCCGGTTTTAATGTATCTGGACAACAAAAAAACCGAAGCGATTAAACTTTTTATTTTTACTCTCGGCTGGATGTTTATCATACTCGTATTGGTAATCGCGCTGCAAATTATTATAAGATAATTTTCAATGTCCTATTTTTTCTCAAAAGAATCACTTTGGTCAGGCAAAGAGATAGAAATCACGGGCGGTGAAGCACGGCATATTGGGAAATCCCGCCGGGTAAAAATCGGGGAAATCATTGAATTACAGGATCCCGAGAACAAACGCTTTAAAGCCGAAATCGCATCCGCCACCAAAGATAAAATCACCGCGAAAATCATTTTGGAAATTAAAATTTCCGATGAGCAAAAAATTTCCATATCTCTTTTTCAGGCAAACATAAAAAAACAGGCAATGGATTATATTTTGCAAAAATGCACCGAGCTTGGCGCCACAAATATTTTCTTTTTTAACTCGCAATTTTCCAGCGAACGTTTAGATGAAAAAATCGCGGAAAAAAGATTTCCCCGTTGGGAAAAAATCGCCGTTGAAGCGATGAAACAAAGCGGACGCGCAACAATGCCGCAAATAAAATTTTTAAAAAACCAAGAAAATATTTCGGCGGAATTTGAAAAATGCGACGCAATTTTTTTGGCGGATTTTTCCGGAGAAAAAAATCTTTTGGAGCACTTGGAAAATAAATCCGCAAAAAACATCGGGCTGATTATTGGTCCTGAGGGCGGATTTTCCGAAAAAGAACTGAAAACTTTTAAAAATATGCAAAATCTGCGCATCGCCAAACTCGCCAAAAATACTCTGCGCGCCGACACAGCCGCAATTCTGGCGGTTGGTGTCGTGTCTTTATTTTTTAATAAATAAAAATATGGTAGAGAAAGAACCAAAACAAGAATTTACACAATTTGACGAAGAAAAAATTGCGGAATTGTCACAAAAACTTGAATCGGCCAGAGAAAACGCAAAAAAGTCCGGCCGAGAAGTATACTTGGAATTTTTCAAAAAATGGGGAAATTTTGGCGACAGACTCCGGACTAATTATCCGGATTGCCAGACATACAGACTGTTTCACG
>CAZGDX010000034.1:0-6852 GCA_964525225.1 uncultured Gammaproteobacteria bacterium | reverse complement strand
ATTTTTTCCACCTCGCTTTCATCTATGTGCGATTCGCAAAGATGCGCTGGATGAAGTCCGACGGAGGCGAAAACCCCTTTTTTGTATTTTTCCGCGATTTCCACCGCCCGCTCGCTGGTAGAAGATTGCGAACCAACATTAATCATCCAAACATCTTCGACGAGAGTTCTTTTTATTGTTTCATCCAAATCTTCTTTAAAAGCGTTGAAGTTCAGATGCGCGTGAGTGTCTATAAGTTTCGGCATAAAATTACTTTATCATCGCCTGAACCTGTTTGATAGCATCCGGCAATAACGGCATTAAAATTTTGGCAACGGCCAAGAAATATCCGGCGAACGCGGACTGTTCCAAAATCATTTTAGTAAGCCAGGCGGAAAATGGATAAAGTTCCGCGAAATATAAAGATAACCCGATTACCAAACCGCCTTCCGCTAATCCCAAAATCGCTCCGCCAAGCCGGTTTATCATTTTTAAAAACGGGATAATGCTGATAAAATCGTATGCTTTTTCAACCAAATGAAACGCCAAACCAACCAACCGGGCAATAATCACAAAAAGCAAAATAAAAGTTATAACCTTAATGGCGTTCAGCCCTCCACCGGTTACGGATTGGATAATTTCGGCAACTTCGCCATAAAATCTGGAAGCCAAAAGCGCGCCAATAATTGTTCCGCAAAGCGCGCCAAATGTATGAATTAAACCAAACCAAAAACCGGAAACCACAAACCCGCCCAAAAATACCAATAAAATGATGTCTAAAATAGACATAGAAACAACTTAATTTTAAATTAACAATTTTCAATTTTAAATCAAATCCAAATGTTCAATTATTAAATTTTCAAACACTTGTTTCGAATTTGAAAATTTAAAATTTAAAATTTTACCTGTTTATTTGTCGCGAACTTACAATCGGGGAAACAACGCCTCTCCTTTCTTAACCTTTGTACCCTGTTTAAGTCCGCCCCATTTTCGCGCTTGCTTGTATGTAATTTTCTTTTCCGATTTCGCGATACCAAGCCCTTCCCAGATTTTTTCCGCCGTTCCGGGCATTATCGGATAAAGCATCCATGCCAAGTGGCGGAATGTTTCAAGCAAAACATATATTACTTCTGCCAGTCGTTTTTGATTGATTTTTGCCAGCTCCCACGGACGCTCTGAGTCAATAATCCGGTTTGCCTCGCGGACGATTTGCCAAATCTTTTCCAGCGCCTCATTCAGGCGCAAATTTTCCATATCTTCATCGTATTCTTTCCACGCGTAAAACAATCTTGCCGGCGCTTTTTTCGGGGTCTTGCCATCAAAATATTTTTCCGTCATTGCCAGCACTCTGCTGATTAAATTTCCAAGTTCATTTGCGAGTTCATTATTATACCGCTCATTAAGCCGTTCAAAAGAAAAATCTCCATCTTCCCCCAATCTTATTTCACGAATTAAAAAGTAACGGATGGCGTCAATGCCGAATTTTTTGGAGACCTCCAGCGGGTCAATCGCGTTGCCGAGCGACTTGGAAATTTTTTCTCCGTTTATTGTAAAAAATCCGTGAGCAAAAACTTTTTTAGGCAACGGCAGTCCGGCAGACATCAGCATTGCCGGCCAATAAGCGCAGTGGAATTTAATGATATCTTTTCCAACCAAATGTAAATCCGCGGGCCAAAATTTTTTGAACTTTGCGGGATTTTTCCCATAGCCGATTGCCGAAACATAATTCAAAAGCGCGTCAAACCAAACATAAAGCGAAGCGTTTTTTTTATACTTCGCGATTTTTGGGACTGGAATTCCGCAAGATGCGTTTTCGCGGGTAATGCTGAAGTCCTCCATATAATCGCGGATAAAATTCACTACTTCGTTCCGGCGCGATTTCGGCTGGATAAATTCGGGATTTTTCCCGATAAATTCCAGAAGCGCGTCGCGATATTTTGTCACGCGGAAAAATAAATTATTTTCTTTTATTTTTTCCGGCGCTTTTTTATGGTCCGGACAAAGTCCGTTCACCAGATCGGATTCTTTTTTAAACGCTTCGCATCCGGCGCAATACCAGCCCTCATACGACCCCTCGTAAATATCTTTCTTTTTCCAAACGGTTTCAAAAAATTTATTCACCGCGACAATGTGCCTTTTTTCGGTTGTGCGGATAAAATCATCATTGGAAATTCCAAAAGAATCCCATGTTTCCTGCCATATGGCGGCTATTTTATCCAAATATTTTTTGATATTTTTTTCTCCTGATTTTTCCGCGGCTTCCACATTTTTCTGACTGTTTTCATCGGTGCCGGTCAAAAATAAAACCTTCTCGCCTTTCATTCTGTGATAACGAGCCAAAATATCCGCAATAGTTGTGGTGTAAGAATGACCAATGTGCGGTTTATCATTTACATAATAAATCGGCGTGGTGATGTAAAACTTTTTAGACATAATAAATTTATATTGCACAAAACTTCCACTAATTATTATCACTAATCCTCACTAATAATAATTTTGTATTCGTGCGTATTGGTGATTTAGATTTGTGGAAGTCTAGTTCCGATTATCAACAACCACCACAAATTCTCCTTTTATTTTATCATTTTTAAGCTTTGATTGCACTTCCGACGCTGTGCCGCGATAGACACTTTCAAACATTTTCGTAAGCTCTCGGCAAACAACAATTTTCCGCTCCGGCATATTCTTTTCAATCTGGTCCAAACATTTCAGAATGCGGTGCATGGATTCATAAAAAACAGCTGTGCGTTTTTCTTCCGCAAGCTCGCGGAAAAATGTTTCTCTCCCCTTTTTATGCGGAGGAAATCCCAAGAAAATAAATTCGTCGGTCGGAAAACCGGAAATGGAAAGCGCGGTAATCGCGGCGTTTGGCCCGGGAATTGGAACAATCTCCGCGTCTTCTCCCAATTCGGAAATAACTGTTTCTATAAGCTTGTTTCCCGGATCGGAAATACCCGGGGTGCCTGCATCTGAAACCAACGCTAAATTCTTTCCACTTTTTAATAAATCTATAATTTCAGTTATCTTAAAAAATCCCGAGTGCTGATGATAAGACATTGTCGGGGTCTTGATTTCAAATTTCTCCAAAAGATGTCTGGTTACGCGCGTATCTTCGCACAAAACAAAATCCACCTTGCGCAAAATTAGAATGGCGCGAGGCGATAAATCGTCCAAATTTCCAATAGGTGTGGCTACAATATATAACATAGGTTTATTCCAATATAATATCACAAAAACGCCATTTTTACAATAAAACCCCGGCATTAATACCGGGGCCGCGGAGATTTACTCAATTTCTCCCGCATCCTTTGAAAACATAAAATTTATCAGCACTTCTCCCGTTTCAATAACTTTCTTGGCGTCTTCTTTGGCGGTTTCAATTTTTTTCGCAATATCGCAAATTGCAACCTGATTGCGCGTTATCCAGGCAAATTCCAGCAATTCCCGGAGTTCTTCAATTCTTTTTTTCATCGCTCGCAGTTTTATTCCGCATTGTTCCAATTCCATTAAAACTTCTTCGGGAGTGCAGATTTTTACCGGCATTTTTTTATCCTTTCTAATTTAACAAAAAATTTTTCTCATTCAAAGACGCAACGAAATTAACGCACATCAAAAGACATTCGCGTTCTATAAAAATTTTTTTGCTGTTTTCCGCAAGGTCTTCAATTTCAGCATGAATATTCGCCATCTTGTGGCCGGCACCTGTCTTTTTTAATTTTTTTCTCAGATGTTTTAATTCCGCTCCAATTAATTCAATAATATGATTCAACCTGTCAAATTCACATTCCGCGGTTTCTAATGAAAAAATAACCGGATAAATATCAATCTCATCATCAAGCCATTTAAAACATTTCCACAGGTCAATATTCATTTTTCCTCGCTTTCTCTTTGCCCGATTAAATTATTTAGTCGGGTGAATTTTTAATGAACTTAAATTTTTACTATTTTCATTTCTTTAATCGCATTTTTGATTAAATTTTCCACATCAATTTTAGATTCTTCAAATTCCGCAAACCGGGGATAAGATTTGGTGGCGGGATTTTTTGGAATAAAAACAGTGCAACAATCTTCGTGCGGTTGGATTGAAATTTCATAAGTGCCAATTCTTTTCGCTTCACGCACTATCTCATCTTTATCAAATCCTATAAGAGGGCGCAAGATTGGAAATGCGGCAACGCTATTCACGGTGTTGATGTTTTCTATGGTCTGCGATGCCACCTGTCCCACGCTTTCGCCCGTTATAAGAGCAAGCGCGCCTTCTTTGCGCGCAATTTCTTCGGCGATTCTAATCATAAACCTGCGGTACATTATCACCCGGTATGGCGCGAGCGTCTTCATCATTATTTCTTTTTGGATTTCCAAAAACGGCACCATATAAATTTTGGCTTCGTTTTGATATTGCTTTAAAACTCCGGCAAGTTCTTTAACTTTTTCTTCCGAGGCCTTTGATATCTGAGGATAACTGTGAAAGTGAACAAAAATAGTGTTCACCCCTCTTTTCATAATTCTCCACGCTGAAACCGGCGAGTCAATACCGCCGGAAAGAAGCGCCACAGCTTTTCCACCTGTTCCAACCGGCATTCCGCCGGCGCCTTGAATTTTTTCAAAATAAATAAAAGCGCCTTTTGCGCTGATTTCCACAAACACAGTCAATTCCGGATGATGCAAGTCCACTTTTACATTTTTAAAATTATCCAGCACTAATCCGCCGAGACGGATACTCACTTCTTGCGAATCCAATGGAAATTCCTTATCGCTCCGCTTGGTTTCTATCCTAAAAGTTTTAAACTTTTTATTTTTTAGATTTACAAGGACGGTCCTTGTAATAGCTTCAATATCCGCATCGCATTCTTCGGTAATTACAAAATAAGCTATTCCAAAAACTTTTTGAAGCTTTTCTTTTGCTTCGGCAACATCCGCTTTTGGCTTTAATTCCGCAAAAACAGCGCCATGAGTTCTTTTTACCTCTTTTGCCAGACCTTTCAGAGAAATTCTAATATTATCCACCAGTTTATCTTCAAAAAACTTGCGATTCTTTCCTTTTAAGGCTATTTCGTTGTAATGAATTAAGACTTTCATACAATACTTTATAATACCGCGTTTTTCAAGTAAAGACAAGGGGGACCCTTGTCTTTACTTTTTCTCCATAAAAAGATAAGATTTCAAAAAGCTCTTTTAATAAAAAGAAAAGGGACAAAGATGAAAAAAAGAAAAGATGAAGCGCTCTACAAACAAATCGTAGACAAGCTAGCCGAACTTTACGAAATGCTTCCTGATGAAATATCAAGGGCGTTAATGTTCTCCACAATCCATGTCGCGGCTTTAGAAAAATGGCTCAGCTCAATCTCATCCAAAAAAAAGGAAGAATAAAAAAATAAGACGGAATAAAATCCGTCTTTTTTGATTTTTACTTGCCCAAACTTTTCGCCCAGTCCCTAAATCCTTGCGCGACTTTCTTGTGCTCTTCAGTTTCCTTGCCGCTCAAACGATTTGTTAGCACGTTCGCGATCATCCGCGCGTCGGTATCGGAACCAAGACCATCCAATATCCGGACAATCTCATCCTCACCCAAACTCCTGCCCTGCGCCAACAGAGCTAAAACGCATGATTCCCTGCTTTTTAGCTGTTTATTTATCTTCATCCTTTCTCTCCCCTCTTTTTATTTACTCGCAACTTCCGCGCGGAGTTTTCTCCCACACAATTCTTTCCACTCTTCCGGAGTAAATCCTTTTTGGTACCACATCAAATTTTTATAACGTTTCATTTCCTCGTATCTAAGATGCATTTTTCTGACAACACCCTTAAAAATAATTGAACCGTCTTCCTTGAAAACAACTAATTCTTCTCCATTTTGAAAATAATGCACCGTCCCGTCTTTCATATCCAAAACGGATTCTGCCGCAAGCAATTCCGATAATGCGTAAAGCGTCAAAACTCCCTTGCGCTTTTCCATTTTCTTTTTCTCCCTTCGTCGTCCGTATCCTTGCGCAGGACGGTCTTTTTTATTTTTAAAGAACCATCCGATAAACGTTCGTCTCGCGTTTTACAAATCCGAGTTTCAGATACAACTTATTTGCCGCAATCCGTTTCGGAGAACTGGTCAAATCTAGTTTGCGCGCGCCGAGCTCGCGCGCTTTTTCAATTAATCCGCGGACAAGCCGTTCGCCAAGCCCCTTTCCGCGATGCGCTTCATCAACCACAACATCTTCAATCGTCCCCTTTTTCCCCGACATTGAAGGAAACACAAATAAAGTTGCCATTCCGATTATTTTACCGTCATCTTCCATGTTGCGGATTGTCAGAATCATCCCGTTATTTTTTGCGATGTATTTCAAATCTTTCTTTGAAATTATCGGGGAATTTTCCGACAACTGTTTTAGCAACACGTTGATTTGTTCAATATCGGCAGGAGTCAATTTGTTGATGTCTAACATTTCCATATCCTTTCTTTTTTTATTTTCTTAACTTTTTGCCACCAAGTGTCCTGCCTTGGTCATTGCGGCATACCGCGGACATACGGCACGACACTCGGTGGCAAAAAAATTATATTTTAACGAACTTTCTTTTTATCAAATACCATGCAATCAAAAAATGATAACGGATAAAACGCCAGACATATTTTGGCGGCAAGGATTCTTTAAAACCGAATTTAATATAAATCACCGCGCTCATCTCTGCTATATGAAAACCTTTCAGGATGTTGACAATCGTTTTTTGAATTGTTTTCGACCATTTGAATTCCGGCTTTGTGGAAAATTCCAGTTTCAAATAATGCGCGTCCTTTTCCATACTTTCTTCATTTGACGGTAAATCGGTTATCAAATAATTTTTAGTTATTTTTTGTTTTATTTTTTTTGTTTTATTTGAATTCAA
>CAZGDX010000033.1:0-6908 GCA_964525225.1 uncultured Gammaproteobacteria bacterium | reverse complement strand
TTTTTTAGCTTAAATACGCTATTATATAAAAGATATGAAAGTTTTAATCGCAGCCGGAATATTTCCGCCCGATATTGGCGGTCCGGCGACATATGCAAAAAGATTAGCTGAAGAATTAGCGCTTCGCGGGAACGAAGTGTCGGTTTTGACATACACAGATAAAAATCCGAAATTCGAAACCCGAAATCCGAAAATTTACAAAGTTTTAAGGCGAAAATTTAAGATTTTAGCATATTGGAATTATTTTTGGAAGGTTTTGGCTTTGGGAAGAAAAGTGGATGTAATTTATGTCCAGGATTCGGTAAGCGCAGGGTTTCCGGTAATGCTTGCCAATATGATTTTGCGAAGAAGATTGGTTTTGAAGGTCGTGGGAGATCACGCGTGGGAAAGGGGAGGAAATAAAAATACGCCGGTTTTGGATGAATTTTATCCGTTTAATATGGAAAAGAATCCTTTTAGGATTCTTGTTTTTAGAGTAATCCAAACCTGGACAGCTGATGTTGCCAATGCAATTATTGTGCCGAGCGAATATCTTAAAAAAATCGTGAGCCGTGGCTGGATGATTGATGAAGAAAAGATAAATGTGGTTTATAATGCGATTGCAAATTGCAAATTGCAAATTGCAAATTTAACGAGGGATGAAAATTTAATTGTTTCAATTGGACGTCTTGTCTCGTGGAAAGGATTTTCCGCGCTTATAGAATTAATGCCGGAATTGCTGAAAGAAAATCCAAAGTTCAAATTGAAAATAATCGGCGATGGTCCGGAAGAAGAAAAATTAAAAGAACTGGCAAAAACCGCGGGAGTTTCGGATAATGTAATTTTTACCGGACGGCTCGCGCGCGAAAATTTGCTTACGGAATTGGCAGGCGCCGGAATGTTTGTTTTAAATACCGGCTACGAAGGATTATCGCACCAGCTTTTAGAGTCGTTGTATTGCAAAACTCCGGTTATCGCCACAAACATCGGCGGAAATCCGGAAGTGATAATTGATAATGAAAATGGGTTGCTTGTGAATTATAATGACAAAGTTGCGCTTAAAGAATCTATTTTGAAATTATGGCGTGATGAAAATTTGAGAAATAAATTCCGTGCCAACGGGGAAAGAATTTTGAAAGAAAAATTCGGATTTGATTTTAGCCGGATTACAAATGAAACTTTGGGAGTGTTAGACCCGAAAGGTTTCGGAGTTTTGATGATTTCGCTGGACGAAACTATTTTGAACCCAAATTCATCGGCGGCAGAAAGAATGCGGGAATATGGAAATATTTGTGATGATTTGAAAATCGTTGTTCTGAATTCTGGAGCCAGAAAAGAAAAAATACAATTATCAGAAAAAGTTTGGGTATATCCGGTTAATTTTCCGAATAAAATCTCCGCTCTTTGGTATGGATTTTTCATCGGCTGGAGAATCGCTAGGGATTTTAAATCTTCCGTAATCACAACACAGGACCCGTTCAGAACCGGCTTAATTGGCTGGATTTTGTCTAAAATTATGGGAATTGGCTTTAATGTCCAAGTCCACGGCGATTTTTATGGGAGCTATTGGAATAAAGGTTTGTTTGGAAAAATTAAAAATATATTTGGCGGATTCATAATCAAGCGCGCGGATTCAGTGCGTACCGTGAGCGTAAGCATTGCCAATAGTTTGGAAAAATTAAGATTATTGGAAGAACCGGTCGTTGTGCCGATATTTACATATTTGGAAAAATTGAAAAATTCCGAATCGAAGTTTAGTTTGCATGATAAGTTTCCAAATAAAAAAATAATTTTATCCGTCGGACGTTTAGAAAAAGAGAAGAATCACATATTTCTTTTGAGGGTAATGAAAGAGCTGCCGGATGCGCAGTTGGTAATCGTCGGCGACGGAAGCTTGAGAGGATATTTGGAAAATCAAGCGAAAGAATTGGGTGTGGATAAGTCGGTTTGGTTTGCTGGTTGGCAGGACGATTTGGTCCCATTTTATAAAACTTGCGATTTTTATGCGCTTCCATCTCTGACCGAAAGTTTTGGCGCGACAATTTTAGAAGCGGTTGCTGCCGGAGTGCCGATTTTAATGACGAAGCAAGTTGGAGTAGCCAAAGACTATCTGGAGAACGGCAAAAGCGTTATTATCCGTGATAACGAAAAAGATTTTGCTGAATCAATGGTTATTCTTTCGGGAAATTCCGGGTTACGGCAAGATCTGGTCAAATCGGCGGAAGATGTACTGACAAAGCTTTTCAGCAAAGAAAATATTTTATCTTTAATAAAACAATCCTGGCAACTTGCTGATAGAAAAAATAAAATCTTAATCATCACCCAAAAAGTGGATAAGAATGACCCGATTTTGGGATTTTTTCATAATTGGATATTGGAATTCGCGAAAGAAAAAAATGTTTATGTAATCGCGAACGAAGTGTGGAAATATGACCCGCCCGCCACGCAAGACAGCTTGCTGGCGTTGCGGGCAGGATTGCCGTCAAATGTTAAAGTGTTCTCTTTGGAAAAAGAAAACGGCGTTGGAAAATTGGCGCGATACGCGCGGTTTATAAATCTCGCGAGAAAACTCGTTCCGCGGTGCGGTGGCATCTTCGCGCATATGTGCCCGGAATATGTTATTGCCGTTTCGCCGATTGCCAAAATCTTCAGAAAAAAGATTTTGCTTTGGTTTGTTCATAAATCCAAAAATGCAAAACTTGTTTTGGCGGAAAAATTATCCGATGGAATTTTTACAGTGGCAAAAGAAAGCTGCGCGCTGGAATCCAAAAAAATCCATATCGTCGGACATGGAATCAATACTGACGATTTCAAAAAAGAACCGTTTGTCATTCCGAGCCACAGCGAGGAATCCCTTAAAGACGCTACATTGATAAACGAAACGGATAAGGGATCCCTCGGTTCGTCTGATAAATCAGACTCGCTCGGGATGACGGATTATGAGTTCAAAATAATTTCAGTTGGAAGGATAAGTCCGATTAAGGATTATAAGACATTGATTGAAGCTATTGATATTTTGATTAAAAAAGGCGTGAAAAATGTTAAAATATCCATTATTGGCGAGGCCTATCTTGAGTCGGACAGGGCTTATAAGGCCGAACTCTTAAAGCTTATTGACGAAAAGGGCTTAAAGGAGTATGTTGTAATATTGGGTAAAAAGACCCAAAACGAGCTTGTTTCGCTTTATAATAGCCACGATTTGCTGATTAATTTATGCCCGACTGGGGGTGTGGATAAAGTGGTTTTGGAGGCCGGGGCCTGCGAATTGCCGTCTTTGGTGGCAAATGAGGCATTTAACGGATTTTTAGGCAAAGATTTGATCTTCAAACACGGCGACGCAGAAGATTTAGCGGAGAAGATTGAATTAGCGCAAAAAATGGATTTGCAAGCTATTGGAAAGGGCTTGAGAGAAAAAGTTGTGGCAGGGCATAATTTAAAAAGTTTGGTTAAGAGGATTACGAAGTTTTTTTAATAACATCATTTTGAGTCGCTCGTTTTGTCATTCCGAGCCACACGAAGCCAACGGCTCCCCTTTGGGGGGAATCTCACACCAAACAAGAAGTGTATGAGATCCTTCACTGCGGTTCAGGATGACGAAGCGGGGAAGAATAAAATCATATGAAAAGCTAGAGATGTTATTATGTTTATATTTTAATGAATAAATGGAATACAACATCTTATATCGGAATGACGAATAATTTAGAGGTGCGAATGCGTCAATATAAAGAAAAGCAAGCAGACGGTTTTACAAAAAGATATAATATAAACAAGCTTGTTTTTTATGAAATGTTTAACTCTCCATACGAAGCTATTTCCGCGGAGAAACAAATTAAAGGATGGTCGCGAGAAAAGAAAATTGAATTGATTAAAAAAGATAATCCTAATTTTGAAGATTTGTCTAAAAATTGGTAGCCACCCATTCTGTCATTCTGAGCCGAAGCGAGGAATCTCACATCTATCAAGATTGCGTCTGACAATTAAGAATGGTGTGAGATCCTTCTTGCCCCTAAGGGGAGCCCCTGGTCTCGGTTCAGGATGACGAAATGGCGAGGTGAAAATAACCTATGGACTCATCTATAAAAAAATTTAACTATATCTTCTACCGCCACTTTTGGATGCAAATAATGGCTGGAAAATTTTTAAAACCAATACATTACGCGGTTTCAATGTTTAAGTACAAATTTTTGGATTATCCGTACTTGGCGGTTATTGAAACTACAAATACTTGCAATTTAAATTGTCCGACATGTCCGACTCCGAGGCACAAGCTGGAACGCCCACCGCAAGTGATGAGTTTGGAAAATTTCAAAAAGATTATTGATAATTTGGCGGATAGCATCCACATTGTTTTGCTTTATAATACTAACGAGCCACTGATTCATCCCGACTTGCCGGAAATGATAAGATATTGCGACAAAAAAAATCTTTATACAATGATAAGCACCAACGCCGGATTACTTTCTGAAGAAAAATCAAAGGCGCTTTTGGATGCCGGACTTGATGAGATTTTGCTTTGTCTTGATGGCACGACAAAAGAAAGCTATGAGCCGTTCCGTAAAGGAGCCGAATTTGAAACCGTCTTCAAAAACATAGAATTTTTCTGCGAAGAAAAGAAAAGAAGAAACGCGATAAGACCTTTTACCGAATTGCAGTTTATTTTGCACAAGTTAAATCAGAACCAGATTCCGGAAATTAAAGCCATTGCGGAAAAATGGAATGTAAACCGTTTGCGCGTCAAATCATTTTCGCTTTGCGAGTATGCTTACACGCCGGATGAAATGAATGCGCTCTCTGAACAATTTTTGCCAAGAGAAGAAGAACTTGCCGAGTATAAGTCCAAAGCTGTTTTTGAGCAAACAGAAACTGGTTTAAAACTGAAAAAAAGGCGCAAATCGTGCCTTTTGATGAAAAATCAATGTTCAATTTTGGCGGATGGAAATCTGGTGATGTGTTGTTATGACATAAAAGGAAAATATGTTTTCGGGAATTTGCTGGAAAAGAGATTTAAAGATATTTGGTTTGATGTTGATATAAAACACAAACGCAAGCTCGCAAGAGAAAAAACTTATCCGCTTTGTAAAATCTGCGGAGAATATTAAAAATGCAAAATTCAGAATTCAAAATGCAGAATTATTTTTTAAAACTATGAATAATGAACAAAAAATTTCAGTCGCGGTGATCGGAGTGGGGTATTGGGGTCCGAACTTGGTCAGGAATTTGCTGGATATAAATGAAGTCGGCAAAGTTTTTGTTTTTGATTTGAATCTGAGAAGATCGGAGGCGTTGAAAAAAAAGTTTTCGAATTTGGCAGTTGCTTACACTTTTAATGAGATTCTTTCCAATCCGGAAATAAAAGCGACAGTTGTTGCCACGCCTGTGAATAAGCATTTTGAAATTGCAAAACAATGTTTGTTGGCCGGAAAAAATGTTTTGGTGGAAAAACCTTTGGCGCAAAATTCCGCGGAATGCGAGGCGCTCGTGAAATTGGCTGAAGAAAAAAATGTTAAACTTATGGTTGGACATCTTTTGGAATATAAACCGTCTGTTGTCCAAATCAAAAATATGGTTCAAAAAGGCGATGTTGGAAACATGCTCTACATTTCAGCATCCCGCCTCAATTTGGGTCTTATTCGGAGCGACGTGAGTGTTTTGTGGGATTCGGCAGTGCATGATATTTACACCATTAATTTTATTTTGGGAAAATTGCCGAAACGCGTTTCCGCGGTTGGCGCGAAATATCCGGAGTACACAGGAGTTAATCTGGATACTGTCGCGTTTTTGGTTTTGGATTATGGAGATAATGTTTTGGCGCACATTCACATCAATTGGCTTTCGCCGTATAAATATAGAAAAATGACAATTTCTGGCACAAAAAAAATGGTTCTTTACGACGACATAGACCTGATTGAACCGATAAGAATTTACGATGTCGGCGTTGAACCGCAAGATGAAAATCTCGGCGCGCCGGATTTAACTTACAGAGTTGGCGATACCATAATTCCAAATGTTCCAAATAAAGAAGCTTTAAGGGCGGAATGCGAGCATTTTATAGATTGCGTAATAAATAATAAAAAACCGCAAAGCGACGGAGTTGAGGGATTGAATACTGTAAAAATTATAGAATCCGCGGAAGAATCAATGAGAAATGAAAGCAAGTTTATAGAAATTAAGTATCAATAAGATGTTGTGCAATGAACCATACAAATCAAAGGACTTTATGATTCGCGGGAGCTATTTGCTTTTGGATGAAGAAAAGGCGTGGAATCATATAGACAAAAGAATGAGAACCGCTATCAGAAAAGCGGCGACTTTTGGTCCGCGCGCGGTTGAGGTTCCCGGAAATGAAAAAAATATCAAAATATTCGCCGAATTTTGTCCGCGCGCCGATACTTTGCCGGAGAAATTGGCGGAAAATCAAAAAATGTTTTTTGCTTACATTGGTGAAGAGCTGGTGGCGGGCTTGATAATTACCGAAATTGCCGGAAATTGGTTTTTGCAGTTTAATGCCGTAACGGATTCGGCGAGAAAAAAACAAATTTCCAGCTGGCTTTTGTGGGAAGTGGTGAAAACTTTCAATAAATCAAAATACAAATATTTGGATGTGGGAGCTAATTACCGTGGAGGCATCCAGAAATTTTTTGAAGGGTGGCGTTCTAAGGAATACCCGATTATGATGAAACCGCCGGAAATAAAACCGCTTATAAATATTACGCCGTTTGATGCGAGATTTTTGGATGTTGAGTCGGGCGTCGGAAAATTGGAAGATGTTTTTAAAGATAAAGAATATACGGTTTTTCCGCGCGGGATGTATGCCATTTTCGCGCTTATAAAATGGTTTAAACTGGAAGGAAAAATCAGCGCGGACGATGAAATTTGCATCAAAACCACGAGCGGGTCTTCATACATCTCCGGTTGCGTTACTTCGGCGA
>CAZGDX010000032.1:0-7050 GCA_964525225.1 uncultured Gammaproteobacteria bacterium | reverse complement strand
TTCATAGAGCTACGGCTCATTTTGAACCAATCACCCTCAAATTTGTGGGACAAACCATGGAGGAAAAGATGAAGGAAATCAAAAAGGTTTTACTACGCGTTCGGGCTCTTCTTCATCGGAGGGCTCCTGTTCGTTCAAATTTGTGAACTCCATAACTAAAGGAGGAAAAGGTGAACGAGTTTGATCGATTCTTGAGAGAATTGCGCGAAGAGCTGTGGTACGAGGAAGGCGACGAAGGCCTAATCGAGACCGAATACACCATCGCCATCGGCACAATCGGCATGTTCGTCATGTTTTTCCGCTAGTTTTTTCCCACCCAATGCCCCGACATTCAAGTCGGGGCCAATCTCTAAGTTTTCAACTATTGTTATAGATTGAGGACTTGGAGATTGGAAACAATCAACTAAGAACCTTTAACCAAGCCCTTGAAAAATAGGGCGGAAAGAAAGAGAGAAGGAAAATGAAGAGCAACCTGAGCAACCTGTTCGTGCTGGCTATCCTGTTCGTGGCTCTGACCTGCTCCGCCTGTGGCGCGAGCATCCAGACCGCGGCGCCGTCCGCAGTGGAGCTCGTCCGCGATTTCCCGGAACCGCAAGCCGAGATCGTGACCGAGACCGCGACCGAGAGAGACGCGCCCGAAACGTTGTTCGTCGTCGATGGTTATGAGGTGCCCGCGACACCGGCTCCGATCACCGTCTACGGCGCCTCTTCGGCCGAAGAGGCAGAGCGCTGGCTTGAAGAAGCCGACATTACCGAAATGGGATGCCAGCGAGCCGTCGCTGGAAACCGCGAAGCGTGGGTGTGCACGCCATAAGGCGCGCGCACCGCGCATCTCCCGCCTGACCCCAGTATCTATGCTGGGGTCTTTTTTATTTTATCTCCCATTGTTTTTTAAAGAAAAAGATAAAATAACCCCGCCTTAAACTTCTATAATCATAAACAATTTTATTCAAACGGGAGCCGAAGCCCCGTAGTATAGCTACTTCGTGATTATACGGGGCGAAGGCGTTTCCGGGAGACAAACACACAAATCAAGACGGGCAACTTCGAGTTTGGGGCGGGGTAGTATGCTGTCTAAACACTATTGACTTTTTTTGTGAAAATTGCTAATCTTTTGTGATGACCTTTAAAAATAAGAAACACAAAAGGAAAAAAGAAATGAAAAAATCGGCGTTTGTATTTCTCTGTCTTTTTCTTTCCGGATGTCACAATATCGTTTTAGAAGATGATGAATACGCGACAATTGACGGGCTTTGGCGCGTAAATATCCGAATGGCGGAAAATACCTGCGACCCTGATGAAGAATTTGAAAATTTTAATACCGAAATGTTTGTCACGGTTCAGGATTGGACTGAAAATGGCGGATATGTCGCGGATTTCTTTTTCGCGGGCGCGGAACGGAGAATGGTGGAAATTGACGCGAACGGCAATTTTGTTTCCGATATTGAAATAGGCGCTCTTATTGATAAATTCAGCGGAAACATTATTCCGGGGCGTTATGAAGCGGTTTTTGGCTTAGAGATTGTTGATATCTGCAACAGAATGCTTGACATTCAAGGATACCAGCCCCTCGCTCACAATACTCCGCCCGATGGTTTTGAAGAATAAAAAAGGGGAGAAAGAAAATGAAAAACCTGCTTGGGCTCGCGCTGTTTGTTTCTCTGTTTGGAATTAACTGCGCTCCGCCCGACCCCAATGACGGAAATTCCGGTTTTGAAAATCCGGATTATGAGACCATTGACGGCATCTGGCGGGTTCATGCTGATGAAATTTACGATTCTTGCAATTCTTCGGAAAATACCTGCGCCGAAGGCGGAGATGACGGATGTATTGATTCAAACGAGTGGTTCTGGGTGACGGTTCAGGATTATACGAATGGAATTTATACCGCTGATTTCGCCATGTCGGATTTGGCTTGGTATGATGTCGCGGTGGAAAATGGCGCTTTTGACAACGTGCTGAATCTTTCCATGTACGGATAGATGTACCGTACTTACGGAACAATCATTCCAAGCAGCGGAGAAGAACTTGGAGAAATGATTGCCACCATAGAACTCGGCGCGCTGGATTTGGACGAAACAAACAGCAAATTCACATGCAGGGTTATTTATGAATTGTGGGGATATCCGCTGTATGACGCAAACGCGAATTGACGAATTTAAGCTCCGAACAACCGGAGCTTTTTGTTATCTCTTTTTTTGGTTTGAGGTAGGTAAGTTTAATAAAAAAAATCATCCTTTTCAAATAAAAAAATGCGTGGTAAAATATGTGTGGCAAAATCGCGCGTATGGAAATTAAACCGTCAAAATTTCACGAGGAACTGAATGAAGAGCAAAAAAAAGTCGTTTTGGAAGGCGACGGGCCATGTTTGGTTTTGGCCGGAGCGGGGTCGGGGAAAACGCGCGTGATAATTTACCGCGTGGCGCATCTTTTGGATCAAGGGGTGAATCCGGAAAACATTTTGCTTTTAACTTTTACCAACAAAGCCGCGAAAGAAATGCTTGCGCGCGTTGACGCGCTTCTTATAAGGCGCGGCTTGGGCGATGATGTTTCAAAAAGAATTATGGGCGGAACCTTTCACCGCGTTGCCAATCTGATTTTACGAAAATACGCTCCGCTCGTGGGTTATGAAAATAATTTTACGATTCTTGACGAAGATGATGCTAAAAGTTTTATGAGTTTTGCGGTAAAAGAAACAGGTGTGGATAACTCTTCCAAACGTTATCCGTCGCCCGGCATTATCAAAGAAATCTGGAGTTTCAGCCGGAATTCAATGCAGCCGGTAGAAACAACGGTCGGCGAAAAGTATCAAAATTTTTATCAATTTTTGGATATGATTCGCGGGGCGGTAAATATCTATGAAAATAAAAAGCGCAAAAGCAATTCAATGGATTTTGACGACCTTTTGCTCAATCTTCTGAATTTATTGCGCGCCTGCCCGGAAGTCCGCGAAATGCTTTCCAACAGATTTCAATATGTTTTGGTGGATGAATATCAGGACACGAATAAAATCCAAGCCGAAATGATTTATCATTTGTGCTGTAAACATAAAAATATATTGGTGGTTGGCGACGACGCGCAAAGCATTTATTCTTTTCGCGCCGCGGAGATAAGAAATATTTTGGATTTTCCGAAACATTTCCCGGGCGCGAAAATTTTCAAACTGGAAACAAATTACCGTTCCACTCCGGATATTTTGGATTTTGCCAATTCGGTAATTTCTTTTAACACAAATCAATTTCCGAAGAATCTGACAAGCTTGCGTCCGTGTTTGGAAAAACCGCGCTTGGCGCCGGCGGTTTCCGCTGAAGAAGAAGCCGAATATGTTGCCGATGAAATTCTGCGGCTTAACGACGAAGGGGTGATGCTCCGCGACATTGCCGTGCTTTTCCGCGCGGCGCATAATTCGCAATCTTTGGAAATGGAACTTGTTAAACGCGGAATTCCGTACGATTACCGAGGGGGCACGCGCTTTTTTGAACGCGCGCACATTAAAGATGTGATTTCGTATCTGCGTATCGCGCAAAATGTCCGTGACGACGCGGCCTGGACAAGAGTTCTGGAAAAACAACGGGGCATCGGCAAAGAAACCGCGAATAAAATTTTGGAGAAAATCTCCGGTTGTGAAAATTTAGGCGATGTCGTGAACGCCAATCTGGAAAATAAGCTTTCCGGGCGAGCGCAAATCGGCTGGCATGACTTTATAAAAATCGCGCGGGCGATGATTGAGGTGAAAACCAAGGGCGCGAACGTAGTGGCGAATCTGATTTCCGCAATTTTAATTGCCGGATACCAGGTGTATCTGGAATCCGAATATGCCGATGCCGGCGAACGGATTGACGACTTGGATAATCTCGCGCTTTACGCCAAAAAATACGATTATCTGGAGGCATTTTTAGCCGAAGCAAGCTTAAGCGAGAATTTTGGGCTTAGACACGAAGCCGACGGAGGCGACAAGGAAAAAATCGTTTTATCCACAATCCACCAGGCAAAAGGACTGGAATGGCGCGCGGTGTTTATCATCAATCTCACGGACAACACCTTGCCTCACCGGCGCACGGTGCTTGAAGACGGCGGAGAAGAAGAAGAGCGGCGGCTTTTTTACGTGGCAATTACCCGCGCCAAAGACCATCTTTACCTCACGTATCCGATAACTTGCGGAACGGATTCGGTGTATCTTGAAAGCCCGTCGCGTTTTATCAGCGACCTCCCGGGTCATCTTTTGGAACGGACGGATTTGAGCAGGGGAGAGGTGCTACCAGTGATTGAAATTTAACTTGCATAAATAATTATTTCGTGGTAATTTTAATCAATAGGAGGACTAATTTGTCGTTCTTTTAAAATTGAATAAACAAACAAAACGAAGGAGAAAGACCATGGCGAAAGAGAATTATTGGCTTCTAAACCATCCTGTTTTTAACAAGCCAAGAAAAGAAATCTTGGCGGAACATTATCCTAACGACTCCTGGACCGAGCTTGACGCGCTGTTTCCGGAACGGAACCGGCAGGCTATCCGCAAAGCCGCGAGTACCTTTGGAATCAAGAAAAATATGAAAGATTCGTGGAATGATGAAATGGACGCTCTTATTAAGCAAACTTTTCAAGAAAGCAATAATGAAGAATTGATTGCCGAAGATAGAAAGAGAATGAAATTTACCCTTATTACCGATGTTAACAAAATCGCTTCGGACTTCAATCTCAAATCCAAGAATTGGGTTGGCATTTTAAGACACGCGCAAGAATTTGGTCTGATGTGGGGCGTAAAACCGGTATTGAAAGAAGGAGAAAATACAATATGCGATAAATTGTTTGATACTGACGATGTTCTTGCTTTTATGATTGAAAAACGCGCAGTTAAGGATTTGGAAAAACATTTTGGCATATCAATGGAAATTATCAAAAAGAAACTTCCGAAAAATATTGGTAATTTTGAACTGATTTCATACCGCCGTACCGGCGGGCAGCGGATTTTCTTCTATCACGAAAAAGCGGTTTTGACAGGTGGCATTCAAAAGCGGATTTGGACTCCGATTTATCCGAAAAACGACGATGGCGAAATTGATGATGGCGCTCTTGTAATCCGCTTTGAACCTTCCGACTGGCGCGAAATCAGAGTTATTCCGTTTGCCGAAGCGCACGTCGGTTCCCCTTTTCACGATGCCAAAAAATTCTCTTCCAATCTAAAACTCGCGGAAAATATTGACCACTTCTTTTTCATCAACGGTTCAATCTTTCCGAAACTGCCTAAAGGCAAAATGGAAGATAAAGTTGATTTTATTCTTGAAATTAAAGAGACGGTAAAAAAACTTTTGGCGACGGTTGCGCACAAAATTCTCTGGGCGCATCAGGGCTGTACTGAAGAAAAAATTGAAAACGCGCTTGGGCTTGACCCGCTCGCGGAAGTTTGCCGCGAACTTCAAATTCCATATTTCAAACGTCCTGTAATGGCTGAAATTCTTTGGGGCAAGGTTCACTTTTCATTCTTTTGCATCCACGGCGATACGCATGCCCGTTCGCATGGCACCATGCTTAACGCGGTAACCAACCTTTTGGACCAGTTTGAATACACTGACTTCATCGTAATGAGCCATCAGAAATCAGGAAATGAAAACCCTGCCACGCGCACAATTCGCAACAGAACTTTATGCCGCCTTATGAGAAAGCAACAGCATCTTGTTATCACTCAGGGCTTTCTGAAATACGAAGGTTCGCGCGAAGAAAAGAAGGGCCGCAAATTGCCGATTGCCGGAACTTGCGCGATTATCCTTTTCAATGATGGCGGTTCCGCCTATTCCGACTAAAACAACAGGAGAATGAAATGGGCAATCCAAGCATCCATGAACTTGAAAAATATTTAGCAACCGGACGGACGCTTTGCGAAATCAGAAAAGATTTTTCGCTTGCGACAATTGACGATGCTGCCGATATTATCAAATCTTTGAAAGCAGACCCGGAATTTGATGTTTTTCCGACGATTAATAACGAAGGCAAACGAATTTTTCTGGCCAAACGAAAACCGATCATTACCGCGCCCACGAAGCGTATTTGGTCTTATATTATTGCTTCCGACTCAAAAGGCCGGTCTCAACCCTATATCATTATTTTGATGCCCGACGATGTTCCTTGGAAAAAAATCAAGATTTATCTTCTCGGCGATATGCACTATGGTTCAAAAAGCTTTGACGCCGAAGCATTTGATGTTTTTCTAAAATTGGTTCTTGAAAAAGATTACGCGTTTCTTATTGGTATTGGCGACCTGATGGAAAACGCTTTGGGCGATTCTGTCGGCGGAGCGATTTATGACCAAGACAAGAATCCTACGGAACAGATTCTCGGTGTCCGCGAACTTATCCGTCCTATCGCCCACAAAATTATTTGCATGGTTCCGGGCAACCACGAATGGCGTTCCTGGAAAGCGGCCAACCTTGACCCCTTGCAATTCGGGATTTGTGAATACCACAACATTCCATATTTCAGCGAGCCGGTCCATATTGACATTCTGTGGCGAGGCAAAATCTTCCCATTCTACGCCAAACACGGTTCCACCAATTCTCAGACCAAAGGTGGCAAGCTTAATGCCGCGGCCCGTCCGCTTAGCTTCAACCAATTTGTCATGTTCACTGTTTCCGGACATACCCACGACCCAATGACTGATAAAAATATCAAACGTTGCCGTGAATACATCCGTGATGAAAACGGGAACATTGTTAATATGAAAATTGTGAAGAGAACCGAATATACGGTTGTTTGTCCGTCGTTCTACGAGCCGTGGGGGAACTACGGCTCTCGCGCCGATTTCAACCCTGTTTCCGACGGATTCGTTCAGGCCTGCGTTATTGAACCGAATGGAAAATATTATGTTGACAAGAAACCCTTGATTATTCCCGGCAGATAATTTAGTACGCCCCTCAAAAATTTGAGGGGCTTTTTGTTTTTAAAAAAATCTGTGATACTATGAAGTTATAAAAGGAACTAGACTCCCACTAATTTTTATCACGAATACTCACGAATAATTAGTGCGAATTAGTGATATGGATTAGTGGAAGTTTT
>CAZGDX010000031.1:0-8338 GCA_964525225.1 uncultured Gammaproteobacteria bacterium | reverse complement strand
TACGCCGCGCGGGGTGTAGACCCAAACGACCCGGAAATTATTTTGGAAAATCTTTGCGAGGATTTTGAGGAAATCCGGAAAAATTTGGAAAAAAAGATGAATAAAAAAGGCGCGGACCTGGATAAAATTTTGAAAGAAGTGGAAAAAACAGAAATCGGATTAACAGAGCCGCCGGTCGCGGGTTTTGGCATAGTAAAAAAAGGTGATGATTATGGGAAAAAAGCGATGCTTTTTATCGACGCCATTGTCGGCAGAATGCGATTTAATCCTTATCTTGAAGAAAAATTAACCGAACATCTGGAAGCTGTTAATTGGTATCATACGGTTATTTCAATTAAACTCCGGCATATTTTGTGCGGTATCTGGGAAGTAAAAGTGGAAAAACGCGATACATCCATTGCCCTAAAAGATGTGTATTGGACCGCGGAAGTGATTTTAAAGGGAATAAATTTATCAAAAAACGCGCTTGAGGGTATAGCGGTTTTTGAAAGCGGATGCGTAAAAGAAGTTTATAATTTAATCGTAATGCTTCGCGAAATAGAAGAAGAATTGTTGAAAATTTTGAGTTTATCGCTTGGAAAACATCTTGCAATATCAGCGCGAAAAAACATAATCCGCGTTAATTCGGCGCCGGTATGAAATTTTCCAAAACGTTATTGACATTTTTTAAAAAACATGCTAAATTAAAATAATAAATTTGGTCCGTTAAAATTAAAAAAAGAAAGGAAGCCGCGGATGAGCAAAAAAAAGACGGGTGGTTGCGGGAATTGCGGAAGCGGTTGCGATGAAGACAAATGCGACGGAAACTGCGAAGATGAAGATTATGTTGACGGAAAAGGAAATTGCACCGGCGGGTGTGGAAAAACAAAAGATAATTGTCAGTGCAAGAAAATGAAATTAATGTGGATATGCGCGTCTTGCAATACGCGGCATTTATCAAAACCAAAAAAATGTGTGAATTGCGAAGGCGAAGAGTTTGAGTGTTCAAAATATCTTCCGTCAAGCTGACCGCGCGTGATTAGTAAAAGGTAAGGTGAAGAAAATGGGAAAACAGAGCAGGAAGCATCGAAAAGAAGGCCAGGAATCGAATAAACCGGAAGTGGACGGCAAACAAAGATACACGTTGCCGGATGCGAAAATTCTTATTGTGTGCATGTATTGCGGGGAACAAATTGAGGTTGACGAAAACGCGCCATGGGACAAAATACATTGCAGAAATTGCCAAAAAATTGGTTATTGGCGATTTGAATAATCGGCATCCCAACCGCAAAAGCGGTTGGGATTTTTTATTAAAGATGATACAATCAAAGCGATGTTTATTAAAGTTAAAGTAAAACCAAATTCCCGTGAAAGTTCGGTGAAAATGCTTGAAGCCGACAGGTTTGTTGTGAGCGTTGAATCAAAAGCCGAAAGAGGGGACGCGAATAAAGAAACCGCGGCGCTTCTGGCAGACCATTTTGGTATTCCGGAAAAGAAATTGCGGTTAAAAAAAGGCGGGCGGGAAAGGAGTAAAATTTTTGAAATTATTCCCTGATGGTTGACAAAGATTTGATTTAGCTTGACTTTTAAGCTAATTTGTGGTATAATATAAATAGAAAATAATTAAATCCGCTTTAAGCGGAACTTGGCGTTAATATTTCAAGCCAAAATCGGTTATGTGTAGCTAACCGATAGCTATGAAATATTTTAGCTAAATTTAGATAAAATTATGCCAGAAGCATATTGCGTAAAATGCAGACAAAAAAGAGAAATGAAAGACGCAAAAGAAATTGAAATGAAAGGCAAGGGCGGAATGGTTCGCAGAGCCATGAAGGGCGTTTGCCCGGTTTGCGGAACAGGAATGTACAGAATAATGGGCAAAAAATAATTCTTGCCAAAAAACAAAAAATCACATCAAAAAATGGTGTGATTTTTTGTTTTATAATAACGACAAGGGGTGGCCTTGACAGTACTGTCAAGGCCACCCCTTGTCGTTCGGACTTAGAGTGATGCGCTGTTATTTTTTCTGTGGATAATTATATTCTTGATAGTTTTTTGAGTTTAAAATCGTGCTATAATGTTAGTATATAGAAGAAACGGAAGAGTCGACTGGAACATTTCCGATGTTGTCAAAAAAGTCAGGGAAAGATTAAAAATAAAATAATCTATGAAATTTGGGAATTTTGATAAGAACGTTATAAGAAAAATGGAGGCGGGGGATTATGAAGCGGGTTTTTTTGGAAAAGTGGACACAGAAGAAATGGCTTATCGGAAAGCTCTGGAAAAAGTTAAAAAGCCGTCAAAAGAACCGGAAAAACTTAAATATTATGTAAGTTATGACAACTCGCTCAATTTGGCTCGCAATTTTCAGCCCCGCGATTTGGAAACCGGCAAAAGGTTAAACCCCGCGAACCCGAAAAGCGAACTGTTGCGCGAGTTGCGCGTGTTTTTGCTGAACATTCTCCAAAAATACGATTGCGATGACGATTCAATAAAAGCATATACGGCAGTCGGGACTCCTGCGGATTTTATACACGGCGTGGACGCGTTTATTGATATAGAAAATCAGACAGTAACGCTTGATATTACTTTGCGAAAAGGCAAAGAGGGCAAGGCGGATATAATAATAGACGATAAAATTCCGGACCCGCAAGAAGATGAAGACGGATTTTTAAAGCAGGTTGATAAAATTGCCGAAAAGATATATCAAAAACTTGATAAAAAATCATTAAGAAACGTTATGAAAAAATCCGTATAGTGTTTATGCGCAAAAACAGTCCTGCTCGGATTGTTTTTTGTTTTTTAAACTTGAATACCGAATATGTTCAGCAAACAAATAACTACGAAAAAGTACGGCCGTAGCAATCCGTAGCGGGTAAGCGGGTAGAAGATTTAAAAAAAGTTATCCACAATTTCACGCTTTCTTTATTTGGGGGATAAATAGAGTGGTTATCGGTGTCGGGTATCACTTCGTCTGACCGCCGTGTGCGGCAAAAACCAAGGAGGGATACCCGACACCCAAAAGTAAATTTTAAAGATAACTTTATTATATATGGCTAAAAAAATAATCAGATATTTTTTCTTGGCGGTCCTGGCCGTTTTTTTAATCTGGCAGGGAATTTTTTGGACGGGAGAATGCGTGAAAATTTATAAATATTATTCTGTGTTTAAAAAAGCCGGGATGGTAACACAACCTTTTTGGAGTTCGGTAAAAGATTCTTCCAAAAAAATGCCGCTTCTCGGAACATTTTTGCGTTATTACGATTATCAAGATTATGTCGTCAGGGAGGAATTTGCCGGCAGAGTGCCATTGGATTGGAAAGTGTGGAACGCGGACTGGCTTCTAAAACGTCCGCAAGTAGAGGAAACGCTGAAACAAATTTATGTGGAAGTAAAAGCGCGGCTTGATGCCGAAAAAGCC
This sequence comes from uncultured Gammaproteobacteria bacterium, assembly GCA_964525225.1. Taxonomy (GTDB): domain Bacteria; phylum Patescibacteriota; class Patescibacteriia; order DYHP01; family DYHP01; genus CAZGDX01. The sequence goes on along the minus strand of CAZGDX010000031.1, from coordinate 4,938 downwards.
GATATTTACGGCGGTGAAACTCCGGAAGAAACCTGGGCAATGTTCTTAGACGCGTTAAAAAAGGAGGATTTTGAACTTGCGTCAAAATATTTTGTGGCAGATAAGCAGGCGGATTATTTAGATATGTTTAAGACGGTAAAAGAAAAGGGATATTACGATGAAATGATGGCAGATTTGACGATTAGCGAATTAGATGAAGTACAAAGATGGGACACGAGAAGTGAATTTGTAGTTGGTAAAAAAAATGAAGTGGTGCGGGCAACGGTAATATTTTTTAAAAGAGATAATAAATGGAAAATTGATTCAATATAAATAAAAATTTTAAAAAATGGGGGAAAAGAAAGTTTATGAAGAAAATGCTGGCAGGAGGAATATGCTTAATCGCGATATTTTTTGGGATTAAAATTTTTGCTTATTGCACGGATTTTACTCATCCGCATCTGGCGCGGGAAACCGGAAAATTTTATTCTTATTTTTTTCCGGAAAACAAACTGCTGATTGAAGAGATGGAATGGCTTGCCAGAGGGGTAAGAGAAGAGAGACTAGCCCCACAAATTACACACCCTTATATATAAAAGTACCCTTAATTCCGCTTAGAGAGATGCAGAGGATTAACACTACGGGGTATTGGAGAAGTAGGACAAATGGCTCTAAATATAGCCATTTATAAGTTTAAACTTAAAACTTGCCTAGATGAAGGCAAGTTTTTGGACTGACTAAATGGTCTACTGCACGACGGCGACTTTGCTTTATTGATTATTTGATAAAGAAAATCTGCCGTTATGTAGTAGTTTTGTTTTAAGTAAGGGGGGCAGTGTACGGGGGAGGGGGGTATACCCCGCTTTGAGGGTATGGGGTGTTTTGCATTTAGGTCTAATTTTATCCAACCACATTTTTTAAATTCCTTGACACTTAAAATTATTTATTAAGTTAATTTTATCTATCTTCCTCATACCATATTTTGGCTAAATTTAGTGGAGTTTTTCAACATTTTGAATACACCTATTGACAAATCCTTTTAAATGCGCTATTTTATAGAGGGTTAATAATTTTACTAAACTCAGGGGGACTTTATTCTAAATTATGAAAAATGACCAGTACAACAAATACGAATATATCATAAAAAATCCGTGGATTACTCGCACGATCTATTTTTGCGCCATTTTAGCTTGGTTTAGTGTAGTTTATGGATATGTCATCTTTTTTAATTTAGATAAAATTTACTGGTTCACTATTGCTCCAATAGTGGGTATTTTTACGCTTTATTATTGTATTAGCTATGGGATTAATCTTTTTTACAAATGTTTTGACTTAAATAAGCATAATGAACTCGTAAAGAGATTTTGGAGCGATAAAAAAGAGCCGTCGATAGATATTTTTTTGCCGATTTGTGGGGAACCGACTTCGATTATTAAAAATACTTTTTCGGCAGTTTCAAAAATAAATTACAAAAATAAAAAGGTTTATGTTCTTGATGATAGGGGAGATGAAGAACACAAACTTTTAGCGGAAAAAATAGGTTTCAAATATCTTAGTCGGGAAAATAAGGGCTTTATGAAAAAGTCCGGCAATTTGAAATTCGGATATGAAAATTCAACAGGAGAATTTATTATTATTTTTGATGCAGACTTTGCGCCACACGAAGATTTTATCACCGAACTCTTGCCGTATATGTCAGACCCGAAAATTGCCATTGTTCAATCTCCGCAGTATTTTCAAGCAGATAAAGAAGTCCACAACCGTTCGGCTTTGGAATACGGAGCCGGACACGTTCAAGAGGATTTTTACCGCATTATTCAAGTTTCCCGCGACCATTTTGGCGGCGCGATTTGCGTTGGTTCAAATGCCATTTATCGTCGGGCTGCACTGGACGAAATCGGAGGCACTGCACAGATTGAACATTCTGAGGATGTCCATACGGGTTTCAATTTGGTAAACAAAGGCTGGAAATTAAAATATATTCCGATAATTTTAGCAATCGGATTATGTCCGGCCGAAATGCACTCATATTTTCATCAACAGCATCGCTGGTGCTCTGGTTCAATGAGTCTTTTATTCTCCAAAAAATTCTGGCTTTCAAAAATCGCTTTCAAAACAAAGTTGTGTTTTATGTCCGGCTTTCTGTATTACATCAGCCACGCGTTAGCGATTTTAATGACCTTTCAGGTCTTCGTTTTGCTGTTCAGACACTATGATTACATTAGTTTGAAAAATGCAATCCCATTTTTCCCTTATATTATCTTTACATTTTTTATCTTGCCATTATTCAGAAAAACTCCTCGTCGATATGGAAATTTTATCTGTCGAACTGCCCACCTATGGAGTTATAGCCACGCTTTTGTATCCAATGCGGTAAGAAAATCAGTTGGCTGGCAACCGACCGGAGCAAAAAGCAAGGTTTCAAAAGCATATAAAAGTATGTTCTACTTTGCCGCCGGATATATGTTAGTTTATATTGGACTTTTGGGAGTGGCGATTTCGCAGGGAAAATTCCCGGCACTTGATTACAATTATTACAGTGTGATATTCTGGGTATATTACAATATCATCACAACTGGAATCTTTTTATATCATTCCTATAAAGTTTTGGACGAAGTGCAAAAGGATGAAAACCCAAAAGGATTGAATATGTGGCGCGCGAAGACAATTGGATTATACCTACTTGGAATGGCTGGAATCTTGGGAGGAAGTATCGTCTTCTAAATAGAAATAAATTTATATAATAAACTACCCCACAGTAAGCTGACGGGGTAGTTTATTTATTACTTTGGGTTAATTAGAATCACAAGCGCAAGTTCAACCGCGGAATCAATGATTGCCGGCGGCGCGGATGAATTTTTAGGAAATGGATATGATTCGGATAATAACTTGAACGATTTTATTTTGCGCGATATTCCAGAACCGCAAAACAGCGGTTCGGAAAAGGAGCCGAAAGACGAAGAGCTCGTGTTGGAGCCGGAGCCCGAACAGGAAATTCCGTCCGCGCCAACATACTTGTCAGGAAGAATTTCAAATACCACTTTAACATTATCGCCGGATGCCAATCCTTATCTTGTTAATGCCGATTTTATAGTTGACAAAACCGCAAAACTAATTATTGAATCCGGCGTGATAATAAAATTCGGTAAAGAATTCCAAAGCACCTGGATGAAATTTCCAACTTCTTTACGTATTGCGGGGTCTTTGGAAATAAATGGAACTATAGAAAATCCGGTAATATTCACTTCAATTCTGGACGACAGTTTTGCCGGCGACACTAATGACGACGGCGATTTTTCTTCGCCGTCAATTGACGATTGGTCCGCGGTAATTATAGAAAGCGATGCCGACCAAACGATAGACATAACTCACGCCAAATTTTTCTACGGCGGAGCAAGCCAGGGTTCGGCGACCAACGGCGCGGTTTTTGTTTCGCGCGGTGGCGTGATTGTGAATATAAGCGATTGTTATTTTGCCAACAACAGAACGGCGATTAGCAATTTTGGATGGAAACAGACATTGAGCAAGCCGATAAATATCACGCGGACCTTGATTGAAAATAATATAAGCGGTGTTAAATTGGATATTTTCGCGCCGGTTGCCATTCAGCGGAGCACTATCCGCAACAATACGGAGTGCGGAATATATCTTGAGGCATACGCGCCCGAGGTCTTTTTTATGGAAGAAAGCAATATCTACGGAAACGGGCAATATGGTTTGTGGAATTTTTACGGTTCGCGTCTTAGAGATAACAAGTTGCAACTGGCCGAAATTACGGCGCAAAACAACTGGTGGGGCGATGTCAACGGACCAAAACCGTCGTGGAAAACCAATCGGGTAAAAGAAAAAATAGATTATTCCAACTGGCTTACGGAAGAATATGTTTGGTAAAATAAAACAATGAAACGACTCGGAAGAAAATTTTACACCGCGCCGGCTTTGGAAGTTTCCAAAAATGTTTTGGGGAAATATTTGGTCAGGAAAATCGGGGATAAAAAATTGATTGGAAAAATTGTGGAAGTGGAGGCCTATCCCGGGCCGGAGGATAAAGCGTCGCACGCTTTTGGAATGAAGCGGACGGCGCGGAATGTTGCCGAATACAAAATCGGCGGGCATATTTATATTTATTTGGTTTACGGGATGTACTGGCAATTTAACATTTCAACCGGCAAAGATGGATTTCCCGAGTGTTTTCTTGTGCGCGCCGTTGAGCCGGTCGGCGGTTTTGGCAAAATAAAAGAATCTGATAAAATAAAGTTGGCGAACGGACCGGGAAAGCTTTGTCGGTGGCTCCATTTGGATAAAAGCTTGTATGGGGTGGATTTGTGTAAAAGCGACGAGATTTGGCTTGAAGATGGGGTAGGTGTGGCGCCAAAAGATATTTGCGCCGGTCCAAGAATCGGCATAGATTACGCCGGACCTTTTTGGGCGAAAAAGCCGTGGAGATTTTGGATTAAAAATAATAAATTTGTTTCTAAATAGTATGAATAAGAAAGTTTTATTTGTTGTGGCGCAGGAAGGATTCCAGGAATGGGAATACGGAACTCCGAGAAAAATTTTGGAATCCGCGGGTGTGAAAGTTGAAGTTGCTTCGCTTGACAGCGGGGCGGCAATCGGCGCCGAAGGATTGCTGGCGCGCGTTGAACACCGCGCAATGAATATAAACGTCAAAGATTTTGACGCCGTAATTTTTATCGGAGGCGGGGGAATGGTCCCGCTCGTCAAGGAAAAAGATTTTACAAATTTGGCGAAAGAATTTTTTGATGCCGGAAAAATCGTGGCGGCAATTTGCATTGCCCCGTGCATTTTGGCGAATGCCGGAATTTTAAAAGATAAAAAAGCCACAGTTTGCGACGGCGCGGAAAAAATCCTGAAAAATGCCGGCGCGGATTATACCGGCGCGGACGTGGAAACGGACGGAAAAATTCTTCTCAGTCCTGGCTAATATGTAGAAGTAGA
>CAZGDX010000030.1:0-10018 GCA_964525225.1 uncultured Gammaproteobacteria bacterium | reverse complement strand
GTGGCAACAAACTGGGTGAAGGGAACCGCCAAAAGAAGAAATGGCGCGAAAATTATTATCTTTTCAGCGCCGAAGAATTTTTTAAATCCCCAAAAAATTGAAGCCGGAAGGAATAAAGACGCGCTTATTGGAATTAAAAATTTATCCAGCCACGCGATTGGAATCAGCAGAATTTTTGATAAAAACACTATGAGCGAATATTGTCCGAGATAATAAAGCGGTTTTGGAAACACAGCGCCGGTTTTTAAAATCAAATCTTCGGTGGCGCGGTGGATAAACGGGTCAAATCCATAGCCGATTTTATAAATTATAAGTCCGAGTCCAAGCGCGACAAAAAAATGGGCGGAAATAAAAAATAAATTAAATCCTGCGCGTTTGGAACGGAAAACTGCCAGCGCTAAAAATAAACTTGTGAGAAAGTGCAGGACCAGAAATTTTTTTCCAAGCAATGCCCACGGAGTTCTGATGGCGTCTGTTGTTACATGCGTAAAGAGCCAAAAGAAAATTGTTGTTTCCAAAAGAAAAAGCAAAACATAAATCGGCACGTGCCATCCGGGTTTTACGATTTGCGTATTTTCGTTATTCGCGCCAAAAGATTTTTTTTCTTTAACCGACTCTGATTTTTTTTTGATGTTAAAAAAAAGCGCTAAAAACGGAAGCGCGGTGGCGATTGCGGCGACGGAATAATTATCCAGTTTGTAAAAATAATAAACAGGAGTCGCGACTAAAATAATTGAAGCCATTGAGATGGGAAGCGTGAAAAAAAGTTTCCACCCCCATTCCTCGTCTTTGAAAATCGCGCTGCTTATAAAATATCCAAAAATAAAAACAAGGGCTGACCCGGAAACAATGCCGAGCGTTTGGTGATTTAGCAGAAAGATATTAACAAGAGTTCCCGCAAGCGCTATTGTGCTAAAAATGATATAATTAAATACAGACATACAGAATAAAATTTCTAATATCTAATTTCTAATTTCTAAATAAACGACGCGTCATTCCGAGTTGCAGCGAGGAATCTCATACCTCGCAAGAAAATCATCACCCCATCAGTCATAGTGTGAGATCCTTCACTGCGGTTCAGGATGACAAAGTGTTGGGGATCTATTGGGTTTTATTCGTCTATATTATAGTTTATTTTTCGTTTTTTTTCAACTATGCGCGACATGCGTAAATTATATCCGCACGATAAGATTTTGAGATATACTTTAATTCCTTTGATGCCGGATTTTATCAGACCGAACCATTTAACAGGTTTGCGCCTTTTCCTGATACCTTTTGTGGTGTATTTTATTTTGATTCAAAATTATAAAGTCGGGTTGCCTCTTTTTGCGGTGGCGGCTTTTACCGATATGTTAGACGGCTCTCTCGCGCGTTTGCGGAAACAGATTACCGATTGGGGAATTTTATGGGACCCGATTGCGGATAAAATTTTAATCGGTTCGGTTGTGATAATTTTGATCGCGCGCGACCTGCATCCGCTTTTGGGAATAACAATTCTTTTGCTTGAGGCGATTTTTATTCTTGGCGCGCTTCATTTGAGGCGGATGGGGAAAAGGGCGCTCCCGACATTTTACACGAAATCCAAGATGGTTTTTCAGGCGATTGCCGTGGGTTTGCTTTTGCTATCGCTGGCGATGCACGCCGGCTGGCTTTTTTCCTTGGCAAACGGATTTTTCACGCTGGCGATACTTTTTGCCATTATCAGTTTGATTTCGCACGGGTTGTCGTTGTAATGTCTGTCATCCCGAGCGGAGCCGAGGGATCCCTTAAAGATTGTCGAAGAGATTCCTCCACTCTCCGCCAGCTGGCGGATCGGTCGGAATGACAAAAGATAATAAAAAAGTACGCTTTGAGGCGTACTATGTTTTTTATCCGATTGTTACTTTAACAACAATATTATTTTCAATGTATAAATTGATTCTATTTTTTCTATAAGAACAATCTCCTCTAAGGGGTTTCCCATTGCGAAGCATAATGCGTACGAGAAAATTATTTTCTTCAATCATTTTTTTCGCAGTTTCTTCACTTAATCCAATAACTTTTTGATTAACTGTTTTGTAGTCATCTTTTCCTCCTGCTTTTAGCGGTTTTTATTTTTTAAAGAGCTTTTGATAGTTTATATTAAATTTGAGCAAAAGTCAAGTGTCTTTACATTTTAGCTTAAAAATGAGAGAATGGAAGTATGGAATTTATCAGAAAAAACAAGCGGATTTTTATTCTAGCGGCGATGGCCGCTACGTTCTTTTTTGTTTATTCTTATCTTTCGTTTAAAACTGACCATATTTTTAATTCGCCGGATGAAACCGCGAATTTTTATTTTTCCAAAATTTTTGCGGAAGATGGGATATTGTGGCAGGCGGAGCCGTTTGAATTTTTAACCGGAAATTCCATTTTTCCGCGAAGTATAAAAGCAATTGGCGGAAAGCTGGTGCCTGTTGGATTTTTGGGAATGCCGGTTGTGTATGGCGCGATCGCGAAAATTTTGGGTGTTGGAATTATAAAATATTTAACCCCGCTTTTCGCAGTGCTCGCGGTTTTGGCGTTTTATGGAATAACCCGCAGAATTTTTGAAGAGAAAATCGCGTTTTTTTCCGCGATTTTAATGTTCGCGCTTCCGCCATTTTGGTATTATGCCGAACGCGGGATGTTTCATAATGTTTTATTTTTGTGTCTGTTGATTTTTTCAATGTATTTTTTAATGTCTGCCGGAAAAAGATGGGCTTATTGGGGGCTTGGTGGCATGTGTTTGTCTTTGGCGTTAATGACTAGGATGTCGGAGGCGTGGTGGATAATGCCGGTTTGTTTGTTTTTGTACTTTTCCCACCCAGTGGGAATCCCACTGGGTGGGAAAAGCTTTTGGCGCGGAGTTTTTGTCGCGTCAGCGATGTTTATTTTGATTTTAATTCCGTTTTTGGCGCAGAACCAAATTCTTTATGGAAGCCCGTTTTCCATCGGGTACGCCAATTCAGACGGTTCGGAATCGGCGATAGCAATCGCGCAAAATTATCTTGAAGCAAAAAAAGATTCGTTTTTGATTTTTCCGTTTGGTATCAATCCAAAAAATATTTTATGGAGCGGATGGAATTATTTTATAATGTTTTTCCCATGGCTCTCGTTGCCGGCAATTTTTGGCGCGATAATATTTTTGCGGAAAATGACGAGGAGCGAAAAATATTATTTTGGAATTTTTTGTTTTGTTTCTCTGTGGCTTTTTGTTTATTACGGAAGCTGGCGGTTTAGTGATAATCCGGATCCGTCAAAAATAACCATCGGCACATCTTATTTGCGATATTGGCTTCCGGTTTTTACAATGATTTTGCCGTTTTTTGCTAAATTTTTTGTAAAATTGGCGGAATTTTTCAAAATCAAATACTGGAAAATCGCCACGTCGGTTGCCGTATTATTTTTTGCACTGTCGTTTTACTCGGTTTTTTACGCGGAAGGCGAGGGGATAATTGCCATAAAAAACACGCTTGCCGGATATGAAATCCGCGCCGAAGAAGTTTTTAATCTTACGGAAAATAATTCGGTTATTGTTACCGACCGGAATGATAAAATATTTTTTCCGGAAAGGAAAATAATTTATCCGCTTAGGAGTGAAAATACTTACAGCGCGGTTTCGTTTCTTTTGGAATTCGCGCCTGTTTATTATTACGGCATCGCAATATCAGAAAAAGAAAAATTTGATAATCTGAAATTGGAATTAGTGAAAAAATGGGGAAATGAAGGATTGTATAAAATTAAGAATTAATATGAAAGTATTAATCCGCATAGTAAAAATTTTGATTATAATAAGCCCGTGTATTCTCATTGGTTGGCTTTTGTGGAAGAATTTTGTGCCATCCGGAGAATTTTCCGCGGTTTATGCGTTTGAGCGCACGCCTTGGATTTCCGCGCTCCGGCCCGGACACAGAATTTCGGAAATCCGCGAAGAAAATGGAGTTAAGGTTCAATCTTTAACAGACGACCCGGTTTATTTTGATATAACTTTTCCGATAACTTTTGAGCGCGTGATTGTTGAAGTGGATTACAAAAATCCATTGAACCAACCGTTCAAAATCGGCGCCTTTACATCCAAAAAAGATTGGAAATTCGCGCTTAAAGATTTGCAATCTCGGCAAGGGGAGGCCTTGACAGGTCTGTCAAAGGTGCCCCTTGTCAACGGAGATTGGCAAACGGGAATTGCGGAATTTGATATTTCCGGATTGGATAAGAGCGGAAGAAAAATTACTATGATTTTATCTTTGCCGGAAATTCGAAGTCGTGGCGGAGAAGTGATAATTAAAGAAATAAGAATAAAAATGATAAAACAACCCGTAAATATTTTAGAATATGTATTCTCTTATTAAAACATTTTTTTACGTTTCATCTTTTGCTTTTGCGTTTCTTGTTATCGCGGAAATTGCGAGGCCGGGATTTGTGTCGTATTTTTTTCATTTGCCGTTATTTTTTATTTTTGTTGTGACTAGCGGGGCAGTTTTAATAATTAGCGGGAAAAAATCTTAATATGTGGATTTTGTTTTCTTTTTTGTCGGCTTTCTTGCAGTCGTCTTATCAGGTGGTGGTAAAAAAAGTGTCCAATGCCTATTCGCCAAACACTCTTAGCGCCGGATATTTTTTTATCGCCGCGCCGCTTATTATTGTTTATATTTTTATTTTTGGAATTCCGGAATTGAATATAAATTTTTATCTGGCTCTTTTTGTCGCGGCAATAATTAATGCAGTCGGTTTATTTTTCTTTTATTACGGGTTATCGCGCGTTGAGTTGTCCGCATCGGCGCCAATTTTAGCCACCACTCCCGTTTTTGCGTTGCTTACGGGATATATTATTCTGAACGAATCCCCGACTTTATCCGGGGCCGTTGGCGTGCTGATTGTTGTTTTTGGACTGATTGTTTTGAATTTTAAAATAAAAAAACCCGGCGACTTGATTGAAACAAAAGTAGAATTTGACCGTAGCAGAAAACGTCGGATGGGAGTGGTATTTTTGTTTATTGTCGCTTTTTTATGGAGTTTGGGAGCTAATTTTGATAAAATGGTTGCCACTAATTCGTCCGCAATTTTTGGCAGTTTGGCTTCTTGCGCGACAATCGGATTTTTTATGTTGTGCGTTACTTTTTTTAAGAAAGAGCGCGGAATTTTATTAAATAAAAATAATTTTAAAAACATATTGCTTCTCGGAATTCTTGCGGTTTTCGCTTCTCTTGTCTGGTATTCCGCGCTTTCTCTGGGCTTAGTTGTGTATACAATAGCAATAAGACGGCTTTCCGCGCTTTTTGGCATATTTTTTGGATATTTTATATTTAAAGAGAAAAACATTAAACAGAGAATCGCGGGGGCAATAATTATACTTGTTGGTATATTTTTTATAGTATTTTTTAAGTAATTTTTTTGCGTTGACATCCCGATAAAAAGATGTTATTTTAATTGAATTATGAGAGTAAAAATTTTTGGCGCCGGTTCAATGGGGAACCACTTGGCGCAGGCATCGCGGAGAATGGGCTGGGAAGTTGTTGTGGTGGATAAAGACCCCGAAGCTCTTCGCAGAATGAAAGAAGAAATTTATCCGGCGCGTTATGGCGCGTGGGATGAAAAAATAAATTTTTACACTTTGGAAAATGAGCCAAAGGGCGGTTTTGATATTATAATGCCGGCAACTCCGCCGGAATTTAGAATGAAGCTCTCGTTTGAGGCATTGAAAGAAAATCCAAAAATAATCCAGCTTGAAAAACCGATTTGCGCGCCGGATTTGGCAGGTTTGCAAGAATTTTTGGAAGAATTAAAAAAACATCCGGAAACAAAAATAGTAAATGGATATGAATATTCCATTTCCAAATTCGCCAAGCGCGCCAAGGAGATTTTAAAATCAGAAGTAATTGGCGAGCCGCAGATTATTGAAACCGAAATCCGCGAGCGGTGGGATGGAATTTTGGGAGCGCATCCGTGGATAAAGGGGCCGGAAGACACTTATCTTGGGTTTTCCAAACGCGGGGGTGGTACTACGAGCGAACATTCACACGGCATCAATCTGTGGCAGAATTTCGCGCATACAATGGGGCTTGGAAGAATTGTTGAGGTTTCATCTTTAATGAAAATGGTGAAAGTTGGAAGCGCAGAATACGATGAATCGTCTTTTATGAATTTTACGACTGAAAAGGGGATTACCGGCCGGGTGATTCAGGATTTGGTAACATTTCCGGTGAAATGCGCGGCTCGGGTTCAAGGAAGTAATGGATTTTTGGAATGCATAAAACATTTTAATAAAGATGGCGACTTGTTGCGTTGGCAAAAAAACGGCGAAGAATTGAAGGAAGAATTTTTTCCAAAAAAACGTCCGGATGATTTTTATGAAGAAGTGTTGGAAATGAAAAAGATTTTAAATGGCGAAATCCGCGCCGAAGATTCGGAAATTTCACTTGAACGCGGACTTGAAACCCAGCTTGTAATTGCGGCGGCGCACAAATCAAACGCGGAAAAGCGAACTGTAAAAATTAATTACGAAAAAGGGTGGGGATTTGACGCGCTGGTTTGACCCCACTATCAATTTGGCCGATAGTGTTTTAAGTTTATGTACTATTGGGTTGGTTAAATTGTTTAAATAATGAATACCAAGTTTATTTTGTAAAATATTTTGCTGATCTCGGCCAAGTTGATAGTGAGGTTGACAAAAAAGCGGAAATATGGTATAAAAATGAGTTGCCTAAAAAGCAATTTGTTTTTTAAAATAAAAACGGGCAAAAAAGAGGAAAGGGAAAGAAATGGAAACATCGTGGATGACAGTTTTGCTTCCTGCGATTCTTGGGGCGATTGCGATCGCTTCAATGAAGCTGGCTCAACGTTATTTGGTAAAGGACAAGAAGATGTCCGCGCTTCAGGGTTTGGTGATGATCTTTGGAACGACAACTGCGGTTTTTGGATTGATCTATGTATTGCTGTGGGGATTTACTTGACCCACCGGATTGCTTCCGGGTTTCTGGACAGCGGTTGCCTGTACGACGGTCGCGAACATCTTTATCCAGTTCTTCAACGTAAAGGCGGCATCAATTGATCAGGGCGAGGTTTCACTCACCGCCCCGATTCAAGCAATGACACCCGGTCTCATCACGGTGCTGGCAACAGCGCTTGGTGAGTTCCCGAGCTGGATCGGATGCTTGGGCGTTGCTTCTATGGCAATCGGTTCATACGTTCTTTTGTGGCCAAAGCCAAAGGCGGGCGAGAAACTGAAGTGGTGGGAGTACTTTGGTCCGTTCCAAAAGTTTTCTTGGTGGCTGAAGTTCAACAAGCTGACATCGGAAGAGCGCGGGAAGACCATTGTGGTTACTCTTGCTTTTGCTTCAGCTTGCGGAGGCACCATCGGCTTGCTCTTTGACGGGCTTTTTACCCGACGGGGAGTTGATTTGCAAGGTTTAGTCCTTGGTTCAATGATCCTTACCGCGGTTCTGACTACGATGTATTTTATGCAGTATCTTATCCGCCCGGATTCCAATGCCGAACAGAAGAAGAACGGATTTTATAACTGTTTCGTTAAGTATTACCCGATGATTCTGCTCTTGGCGGCGATTCTGGTAATCGCCGGCGCGATTCTCATTTCAATGGACGACCTTCCGGCGCGCATCACAACGCAAATCACCGGTTGGGGATTCTAAAAATTTCAAAGTGTGGATAAATATCCGCGCTTTTTTATTTACAAGGACCGTCCTTGTAAAATAGCGTGTTTTGTTTTGACTGTACACACTCTTGACAAAAAAGTAAAAATATGATACAATAATGTCAAATTGAATATTTGGGTTGGGCTTCCGCCTAATCCGGGAAAAAGTGTGGGTATATTTTTTATCCACACTTTTATTTTATATTTTAAAAACATTAAATTTTGTGATATAATGAACTACAGAAGTACGGAATCAAACGGAATACGGAAAGCAATATAAAAGTTTCTGTATTCTGTTATTTCTGTAATTCCGTAGGATATTTTATGGATTTGCTAAACTTATTTAACATACAAATCCCGACGATAACCATTGATTTCTCGTGGCTTCAAAATTTAACGAACCCCAATCCTTTAATATCAATGTTTTATCTTTTTATTTATGGCGGATGGATTCCGTTTGTTTTTGTTTTTTGGATGGGTGGCAAGCTTGTTTGGCTTGATTCGCGCCAAAGAATGTTTGCAAAGACAATAAAATACATGGTTTTGGCGATAGATATTCCAAAAAGCACCGAGCAAACACCAAAAGCGGTTGAAAACATAATGACGCATCTTTCCGGCGCGAAATCATCCATAAACTGGAAGGAAAAATGGTGGGAAGGACATTTTTATCCGCCACTAAGTTTGGAAATTGTTTCAATTGAAGGGTATATCCAGTATCTGGTCCGTTTGCCGGTAAAATTCAAAAATGTGGTGGAAGCCGCTTTTTACGCGCAATATCCGGATGCGGAAATCGTAGAAGTTGAGGATTATACAAATGCAGTGCCGAATAATTATCCGAATGAGACCCACGAATGGTTTGGATGCGAAATGATTTTGAAGAAAAATTCGGCGTATCCTTTAAAGACGTATCCGGAATTTGAAGACAAGGTTTCCGGAGAATTCAAAGACCCGATGAATAATTTTTTGGAGAGCATTGGCAAGCTTGGAAAAGGCGAGCAATTTTGGATGCAGATTTTGATAATTCCCGGTGGAGATGAATTGCCCAAAATGGCATCGTCTGCGGTTGATAAAATACTTGGAAAAAAGTCAACGCCAAAAAAAGGTATTGCCGAGGATTTGTCAGATTTGCCCCTTTCAATTTTAAAAGAATTGGCCGGAGTTAAAAAAAGTGAGGATAAAAAAGAATCTCAAGACCAGTTTAAAATGTTTAACTTAACTCCTTCCGAAAGAAAAATTCTTGAAGCAATACAAGAAAAGCCGGGGAAAGCCGCGTTTACCGCGAAAATCCGCTGGATTTACCACGCGCGCAAGGAGAATTTCAAAATCGGAAATATTTACGGCCAAATAAAAGGTTTTATGAAGCAATATGCCGGCGCGAATTCTCTTTCAACCGACGGCAGGACAATCACAAAAGGCGATTATTTTTGGCAAAAATGGGGTGTTCCGCGGAAAAAGAGAAATCTCATGGACCGTTATCGCAATCGGGATATGTTTGCCGGAGCGTCGCCGTATATTTTTAATACCGAAGAATTGGCAACGCTATATCACTTCCCGACAATTCTTGAAAAGGCCCCGTTGGTTAAAAAGACAGAATCAAAACGCGCGGAACCGCCATCGCGGCTACCTACAAGGTAGACGGAATTTCAGATTTCAGATTGCAAATTTCAAATTTATTATTGATTGGGAGGAAAAAATATCTGCGGAGTTTATAGCAAAACTTGGAATTGTCATAGAAGAAACCGATGAAACGGAATTTTAGTTGGATTTGATTATTGAATCCGATCTTATGAAAAAAGGATTGGTTGAACCGCTTAAAAAAGAAGCAAGAAAAATACTTGCCATAATGATAGCATCGGCAAATTCTGCTCAAAAAAATAAAAAGTAAAATTTGCATTTTGCAATTTGAAATTTGCAATTATGATCCCGTACGACCACGACCACGAAAATGAAATAACCTTGTTCGGAGAAACCAATTTCCGCAATCAGCGGACGATGTTTGGAATTAAAACCGATGACCGCCGTCGGCATGTTTATGTAATCGGGAAAACCGGCATGGGTAAAACAACAATGCTGGAAAATATGTTAGCGGCCGATTTGAAAAACGGACATGGCTGTTGTCTTATAGACCCTCACGGAGATTCAGCGGAAAAGATTTTGGATTTCATCCCGGCAAATCGCGTGAACGATGTGGTATATTTTAATCCGGCGGATTTGGATTATCCGATAGGTTTTAATATCTTGGAAATTTCCGACCCGCAGCAAAAACATCTTGTGGCCGCGGGTCTTATGGGTGTCTTCAAAAAACTTTGGCCCGATGTTTGGAGCGCGAGAATGGAGTATATTTTACTTAATTCAATTCTTGTTCTTTTG
>CAZGDX010000029.1:0-10310 GCA_964525225.1 uncultured Gammaproteobacteria bacterium | reverse complement strand
GCGCGACAGATTTCTTTTCCACATCTTTATCTTTCCCGTCTTCTTTGGCTTTTTTGGGTTTTATTTTTCTGGGAGCGCGGGGTTTTTTTTCTTTTTCGCCTTTTGCCTTAGATTGCCGACGGGGAGAATTTTTCTTTTCTTTTTCTTCAGACATATTTTTTACTTTTCTATAATTAATTTTTTCATTCTATCGTTTAAAAGTTTGTTTTTCGGCATCATTCCTTTTACGGCTTTTCTTAAAACTTTAGTCACATCTTCCTGCCAGAGTTCCCGTAAGGGTTTAACCTTAAGACCTTGCGGATGCCCGCTGTGGCTGAAATATTTTTTTTGTTCCATCTTTTTTCCGCTGACTTTCATTTTAGAAGCATTGACAACTTTCACTTTTGAGCCGGTGTCTTGGTGACGGAGAAAATCCGCGGCATTTTTTCCTTGCAAAATCAAAGCTATGTCGCTTGCCAGCCGTCCGACAATTTTTCCTTTCGCGTCAATTGTGATTATTTTATTCATATTTTATCTGTGTTAATCTGTGATAAAAATCTGTGAAGGTTTTGTTCTTTGAAATTAAACTAATTCAATTTGCGCTATTTGCGCGCCATCGCCTTTTCTTGGACCGATTTTAACAATTCTGGTATATCCCCCTTTTCTTTCTTTAAATTTTGGTCCAAGCTCCTCTAAAATTTTCTTAACCGGATTTGCCGTGTAAAAAAATGCCTGTAATTTTCGTCTTGATGTAAGATTGTTTGTTTTTCCGATAGTGATCATTTTTTCAACCAAAGGACGGACAGCTTTGGCTTTTGCTTCCGTTGTTTTTACTTTTTCATATAATATAACACTCTCCGCGAGATTTCTTAACAATGCTTCTCGCGGCGCTTTTTTTCTGTCTAAAATTGGTCCTTTGATAAGGTGTCTCATACTATGATTTCAGATTTAAAATTTCTGATTTCCGATTTATTTCTTATTCTTTAACTTTCCCCGAAGGGGAGCCCTTGGCTTTAGCTCTTTTCTTTTTCGGAGTTTCTTCTGACTTTTCGGATATTTCTCCTGATTTTTTTTCTTTTTTAATCTTTATTGGCGCTTCTTCTTTTAAAGAAAGGAAGAGATTAAAGTGGTCTAAAAGAATTTGCGTCGATTCCACAACCGCGTCATTGGCGGAAATAGTGCCATCGGTTTCAATAGTCAAAGTTAATTTATCGTAATTGGTAAGCTGTCCGACGCGGACATCTTCCACTTTAAAACCAACATTTTTGACTGGGCTGAATAACGCGTCAATTGACATCAATCCTATTTCTTGTTCGGAAGATTTTTCTCTTTCTTCGGTCGGAGAATACCCGTACCCTTTTTCAATGACGGCTTCAAGTTCAAATTCGGCATCTTTATCGGTAAGAGTCGCGATATGAAGTTCGGGATTTATTATTTGAACGTTTGAATTTTTTTCAAAATCCTTGGCGGTAACTTCTTTCCCCCCCTTAACATAAAGGCGGATTCTTGTTTTTTCATCGGTAAAAAGTTTGACTCTTAAAGATTTTAGGTTCAAGAGAATTTCCAAAACATCCTCTTTTGTTTTTGAAACAGTTGAAAATTCGTGTTGCGCGCCTTTAATTTTTACTGCCGTTACAGCGGCTCCCGGAAGAGACGACAATAACACCCGCCTTAACGCGTTGCCGATAGTTGTGCCATATCCGGAAAAACAAGGTTCAACAGTCAAAATGGACACATTATCCGCTTCCCCGGATTTTAATTCAATTTTCGTGGGTAATGAAACTTTTTCCATAATTTTTTTTGGTAATTGTCTGTTAATCAGATGCGCGCGGAGCATGCATAATTAATAGACAATTCCTCCTTGCGGCCACCAGGCCTTTATCTAGAATAATACTCAATGATTAATTTTGTATCAAAATTTTGTTTTAAATCGTCACTTTGAGGAAAACCTACGATTTTTCCTTCGGCATCCCCGGGATTTAAAGAAATCCAGGACGGAGTTGCGTGTTTTTCCAGATTTTCCAAAATTTGTTTGAATTTTTCCGATTTTTTGTCTTTTTCTTTTAATCCGATTATTTGACCTATTTTAACTTGATAGGATGGAATATTTACTTTTTTGCCATTTACAGTTATGTGCCCATGACTCACAAGTTGCCTGGATTGTTTTCGCGATTTGGCTAATCCAATTTTAAAAACAGTATTATCCAGCCGTGTTTCAAGGATGGCGGACAGAATTTCACCGGTATTGCCTTTCTTATTTGAAGCCGCGGTAACATAATTTGAAAATTGTTTCTCAGTCAAATTATATATTCTTTTGGCTTTTTGTTTTTCGCGAAGCTGTATGCCATAGCCAGTTAATCTCGTTTTTCCACTGGGACCATGCGCGCCTGGTGGATAATTTCTGCGTAAAATCGGGCATTTTCCGGTAAAACATTTTTCGCCTTTAAGAAAAAGCTTCTCTCCTTCGCGGCGGCATTTTCTGCATTTTAAATCTTTTTTTTCCATAAATGTTATCATTTATTACTACGGAATTACGGAAACAACAGAATACGGAATCTTTCTTTGCGTGTAATTTTCTGTGTTCCGTTTAATTCTGTACTTCCGTAGCTCATTATATTCTTCTTTGTCTCGGGCGTTTGCAACCATTATGGGGAATCGGAGTTATATCTTTAATGGAATTAACCATTAAACCATTCGCGTTTAGCGCGCGGAGAGCGGAATCTCTGCCCGCGCCGACGCCTTTTACGAATACCGACACGGATTTTAATCCCGAATTTTTAGTTTTATCTATTACGTCTTTAACTATTTTTGAAGCCGCGTACGGAGTGGCTTTTTTGGGTCCCTTAAACCCGACATGGCCGGCGCTTGACCATCCCAAAACATTGCCATTAACATCGGTTAAAGTAACAATAGTATTGTTATAAGTCGCGTGAATAAAAGCGCAACCCTCATAAATTTCTTTTGCGGCTTTTTTCTTGCGTCCTTTTTTCGGTTTGCTTTCCGGCTTTTTTAGCGGCTCCGAAATTTCTTCTGTAGTTGTAAGTATTTGTTCTTCCATATTTACTACTAAATTACGAAATCTTGCTTAGAAACTTTTAGTAATTTAGTAAAGTTTAGTAATTCTGTAATTGTTTTTATGTTTTTAATCCTTCTTTTCTGCGGCCGGAACCCATAGTGCGCCGTGTGTTGCCACGGACGGTTCTGGAATTGGTTTTGGTTCTTTGTCCTCGCGCGGGCAGGCCTTTTGCGTGTCTAGCACCGCGATAACAGCCGATTTCTTTGTATCTTTTAATATTTGCCATAATATCGCGTTTCAAGTCGCCTTCAACGCGAAAATTCTTTTCAATAAATTCGCGGAGCTTGTTTGTTTGTTCTTCGGTCAAATTTTGCGTTCTGGTGTTTCTGTCAATTTTAAGTTCATCAAGAATTTGTCCTGATAACGTTTTGCCAATGCCAAAAAGATACATTAGCGCGATTTCTATTCTTTTATTGTTTGGCAAAATTACGCCAGCTATTCTTACTGCCATATATTTATCCTTGTCTTTGTTTATGTTTAGGGTTTTTACAAATTATGCAAACTCGTCCTTTGCGGCGCACTGTTTTGCAATCCCGGCATATTTTTTTTACTGATGCGCGTACTTTCATATTAGTATCGGTAAACAATTCTTCCTTTGGACAAATCGTATGGAGTCATTTCCACTTTCACGCGGTCGCCGGGAAGAATTCTTATTTTGTTCATCCGCATTTTTCCGGAAAGGTGCGCCAAAATTTCGTGGCCGTCTTCAAGTTTAACTTTGAACGTGGCCGCGGGCATAAGTTCCAGCACCTCGCCGTTGCTTTCTATAAAATCTTTATTCATTTTTAACTTAAATTATTACTTAGTAAATTTTACAATATACCCTAAAAAAAGTCAAGAGGTATTATTTAAATCAGCTTAAAACGGCTTTAATTCTTCTGATTCCAGCAGAAACCGCTTCTTCTTTTATAATTTTGAATTTGCCAAGGTCCCCGGTTTGTTCCGCGTGAGGTCCGCCGCACATTTCAGCAGAAATATCGCCGATTGAGTACACTTTTACGACTTCGCCGTACTTATCTTTGAATAAACCAATGACGCCCGATGCTTCCGCTTCTTTTTGTTTCATTTCAACACATTTGATTTCCAAATTTTCATCTATCCATTCATTTACCAGCGCTTCGGTTTTTTTGATTTGTTCATCGGTCATTTTTTCCGGATGCGAAAAATCAAACCGAAGCCGTTCCGGAGTTATGTTGCTTCCTTTTTGCGCCACGTGGTTTCCTAAAATTTTTCTAAGCGCCGCGTGGAGAAGGTGAGTGGCGGTGTGAAGTTTTTTTGTTTCGTCGGACGCGTCCGCCAAACCGCCTTTGAATTTTTTCTCCGCGCCGGCGCGGGAAAGTTCCTGGTGTTTCTTAAATTCTTTTTCAAATTCCGCCAAATCAACTTTTAATTTTTTTTCTTTGGCAAGTTCTTCGGTTATTTCAATTGGAAATCCGTAAGTTGTGAAAAGCAGAAACGCGTCTTTTCCGGAGATTTTTTTTGCGTCTTTGGATATTCTTTCAAATTCGCGGATTCCTTTTTCCAGGGTTTTTCCGAATTTTTCTTCTTCTATATTTAATTGTTCTAGGATAAATTTTTTGTTCTTTTTAAGTTCTGGATAAGTATCCTTCATTATATTAATAACCGTTTCCGCGATTTTTGCGGTGAAATTCCCATTAATGCCAAGTTGCTTTCCGAACCTGACGGCGCGACGGATTAATCGGCGGAGGACATATCCTTGGTCCAGATTAGATGGGGCAATTCCTTTTTCATCACCCAAAATAAAAGTCGCGGCGCGGAGATGGTCGGCGACAACTCGCATCGCAATTTTGTTATCCTCGTATTTTTTGCCGGATATTTTTTCAATAAGTTCAGCAATCGGCCAAATATGGTCGCAATGATAGTTGTCTTTTAGATTATTCAAAACCGCCACAGTCCGCTCCAAACCCATACCGGTATCAACATTTTTTTGTTTTGCTTTCAGGAATTTTCTTTTTTCATCCTTATAATATTCCATAAAAACATTATTCCAGATTTCCACGTATTTTCCGCAGGAGCAGGATGGCCCGCAATTTTTTCCGCAAGCTTTTTTGTCGGTAATATAAAATATCTCGGTGTCGGGTCCGCATGGTCCGGTAATTCCGGCCGGTCCCCACCAATTATCTTTCTTTCCGTATTTATAAATTTGTTTGATGCCGAGTTTTTTCCAAATTTCAAAACTTTCTTTATCTTCCGGCGCGTCTTTGTCGCCCTTAAAAATAGAGACGGCGAGTTTGTCTTTCGGAATTCCGAGTTCTTTTGTTAAAAATTCAAAACTCCATTCAATCGCTTCTTTTTTCCAATAATCGCCCAAGCTCCAATTGCCGAGCATCTCAAAAAAAGTCAGATGCCAGGCGTCGCCGACTTCATCTATGTCTCCGGTGCGGATGCACTTTTGGACATCAACAAGCCGTTTTCCGGCAGGATGTTTTTCGCCCATTAAGAATGGCACCAAAGGATGCATTCCGGCGGTTGTAAAAAGCACAGTCGGGTCATTTTCCGGAATTAGAGAAGCGGAAGAAATAATCGCGTGATTTTTTTCTTTGAAAAAGTTTAGATATTTTTTGCGGAGTTCTTGCGACGTCATAAGGTGATTACCCCTTATTGTCATTCCGAGCGAAACGAGGAATCTCACACCAATGAAGAAAGGTATGAGATCCTTCACTGCGGTTCAGGATGACATAATGGTAAGTTTTGAATTTTAAAATTCGTCTCGTTTGCCTGTATTTTATCACGCTTTTTGGACTTATGCAATTATTCCGCCTCCCAAACATTCTTTTCCTTTATATATAACAGCGGATTGGCCGGGGGTAATGGCGCGTTTCGGTTTGGCGAATTCAATCGTGTAATTTCCTCCTTTATTATATATAGTGGCGGTTTCCGGAATGTCACGGTAGCGCACTTGGATTTTTGTCTTTAGGGGAAATTTGGGTTCAGCGCCGGAAATCCAGTTGATTTTTTTGATTAAAAGTTTTTTGGATTCAAGAACGCGACTGTTGTTTGAAACTATAAGCCGGTTTTTTTTTGTATCTTGGCTAACCACGTAATACGGACCCTTTCCGCCGATTCCGGCGCGCTGGCCGATAGTATAAAAGGGGAGACCGATATGAGTTCCGACTTTTTCGCCGGTGGTTAAAAAAACTTTGCCGGATTTGTATTTTACTCGCGCGCTTAAAAATTTCCGTAAATCCGTATCTATAAAACAAACTTCTTGGCTTTCGGATGGCATAACTGGAAGCTTATTTTTTTTGGCGATTTTTTTAACATCGTCTTTTGTCATTTCGCCAAGCGGAAATAAAATATGTTGCAATTGTTTTTGCGTAAGTTCATTTAAAAAATATGATTGGTCTTTTTTAGGGTCAGCTCCGCGGAAAAGCTTGGCGGATTTTTTAGTTTTTTTGATTATGGCATAGTGTCCGGTCGCCAAAAATTTCGCGTTGTTTTTTTGCGCGAATTTCAATAGTTCTCCGAATTTTACAAGACGGTTGCAACGAACGCACGGATTTGGCGTCCGCCCGGCTTCGTATTCGGAAATAAATTTATCAATAATTTCTTTTTTAAACTTTTCCGAAACATCCAAAACATGGTGTGGAATTTTTAATTTTTCGCACGTTTTTTGCGCTTTAATTACAGCTTCAATTCCGCAGCAGCTTTTTTCCCCCGACGAATCGCGGTAGCAAAAAGTTTTCATTGTCACGCCTTCCACATCATATCCTTCTTTTTTCAATAAAAAAGCCGCGACAGAGCTATCTACTCCGCCGGACATAGCGACGAAAACCCTTTGACTTCGCTCAGGGCGGGTTTTAGTTTTTTTATCTATCATATTTTATAACCTCTCAAGAATTCTTCTCCTGTCATCACAGATTTTCCTTCAAGCTGGACGCGCTCCAAAACAAGCGCGTCTTTTTTGCATTTAATTGCCAATTTTCCATTCATTGAAAAAAGGTCGCCGATTTTAGCCACCCAGTGGCCAATAGCCACTGGGTGGCTAAAAAGGATTTTAAGACGCTTGCCGCGCCACATCATAAAAGTTCCGGGCCAGGGGTAATACGCGCGGATTTGGCGCTCTATTTCTTCTGCCGATTTTGTAAAATCCAAAAGCCCGTCTTCGCGTTTTAGAATTTTTGTAAAAGTGGCTTTTTTATGGTTTTGCGGCTTGGCTTTGATTTTTTTATCTTTCCAATTTTTTGCCGTTTCAGCCAATAAATCAGCGCCAATTTTTGAAAGTTTATCGTGTAGGATTTCCGCGGTCTCTTTTCCTTTAAGTTTAATCTTTTTTTGCGTCAAGACCGGGCCATGGTCCATTTTTTCATCCAAAAGCATAATGGAGATGCCAGTTTCTTTGTCGCCGTTTAAAATGGCTGTTTGAATGGGGGATGGTCCGCGGTATTTCGGGAGAAGCGAAGGATGAAGATTTAGAAATCCGTGTTTTGGAATATCTAAAACGTTTTTTGGAATGATTTGTCCAAAAGCCACGACAATAGCCATGTCTGGTTTTATTTTTTTAACTGTTTCAATCCATTTTTCTTCGCGGATTTTTTCCGGCTGATAAACTTTGAGTTTTAATTTTTTTGCCAGGACTTTGGCCGGCGGGGGAGTTAAAATTTGTTTTCTGCCTTGAGGACGGTCGGGTTCGCAAAAAACTCCGGCAATTTCAAAATCCGGATTTTCAAAAAATTTTTGTAAAGATGGCGCGGCAAATTCGGGAGTTCCCAAGAAAATTATTTTCATATAATTTTTTCACCCCACCCAGTGGGATTCCCACTGGGTGGGGTGAAATGAAATTACGCCTTTATTGGTTTTTCGCATTTTTTATTTGCATCTGTTATCAAAATTCCTTTCAAATGGTCGATTTCGTGTTGGATAATCCGGGCAAACATATCTTCCGCCTGAAAATCAATTTTTTCTCCGTTGATATCAAGCGCCCGCACGTTTATTTTTTTATGCCGCCTGACTTGGCAATAAAATCCGGGAATGGAAAGACACCCTTCTTCGCTTTCTTCTTTTCGCCAAGATTTTTTGTAAATTTCAGGGTTTATCATAACCACCGGTTTGCCGAAATTTTTTATAACAATAACGCAGATTGATTCATTAATCTGCGGGGCAGCCAAACCAACGCCGTCGCTTTTTATCATTGTTTCAATCATTTCTTTGGCGAGCGCTTGGATACGCGCGCTTTTTATTTCTTCTTTGGAGATGGCTTTTGCCTTTTGATGAAGAATTGGATTTTCGTAAGTTATGATTTTTAACATATTATATTGGATTAATATCTATACTCCAGTTTTCCGGAATGATTTTTACAATTTCCTGTATTTTTCCAGATTCTTGAGGCAGAAATTTTAATGTTAGCGCGTATTCTGTTTTTTTCCCAACAACTCTCGTTGTCGGAAAGAATTCATTGCGGGTTTTTTTAATTTGATTTTTGATATTTTCAAATTGATTTTCAATCTTCAAGTTTTTCTCTCCGCGCAAGAAAATTTTTAAAATTATTGTCGTCGGAGGGTATTTGAATTTTCTCCGTTCAGCCAATTCTTTGCCGTAAAATTTCAAATCGTCCGCCGAAGCCATTTGGATAACTGGATTTTCCGGCGCGTAGGTTTGAATTACAAGTTTCGCGCTTGAGGCGGCGGTAAGATTTCTGAATTTTATTATCCAGCCATAACTTTTTTCGTTGGACCGGTAATCAATTCTTCCAAAAAGATTTTCCGCGAGCGGGATGGCGTAAAGCCCGATATTTTTTACGAAAATTTCCGGTCGCAGAAAGTTTTTATAAAAGTATTCGGTGCCGATTATAATATCGGCTTTATTTATTTCTTCCAGCTCTTTTTTGGGCGTTGTTTCAAGAGAACTGTCTTTGTCAACGCGCAATATTTTTTTATTCGGAAAAATTTTTGAAAGTTCTTTTTCCAGTCCCGAAGTTCCGGCGCCGGCGAATTTGATATTTATTCCGTGGCATGATTCACAGGATAGTGGTATATCTTTTTCTATTTTGCAATTTTTGCAGATTAATTTTTGTTTGCCAATTTTAAAATTATTTCCGCATAAATCGCATTTCCAGATAAAGCCGCAGTCGCGGCAGACCGCAAGTGTTGCATCATCCTTGCGATTAAGGAATAATACCACCTTTTTTCCATTTTGTAAAGCGTATTCCGCCTCATTTTCAAGAATCTGGCCGATTAAGGTGTTCCGTTTTGAAAGATGCTCGTCTTTTATGTCCACAACCGACGTTTCCGCCTTGACTTCATCCAGATTCAGAAAATTTCCGTCTTTTGAAGCGCGCGCGTAATTCAAAATGCTTGGGGATTCGCTTAAAGCGACAATTTTCGCGTCCGACCATTTTGAGCGGAGCAGGGCAATGGACCGGGAATCGTAATACGGTTTTTGGTCCGCGGATTTGAAATCGGCTTCGTCTTCATCGTCAAAAATAAAAAGTCCCAGATTTTTTGCCGGCATAAAAATTCCGGCGCGGGTTGTGATTATGATTTTTGTTTTTCCTTCGGCAAAATTTTTCCATGCCTCAAACGACTCATTTTTGGGAGATTTCTTCAAATATATTCCAACCTGATTGCCTTGAGCAGAGGCGGGTCCGCCTTGGGCGGAGAATTTTATTTTTAGAAATTCATACATCCATAAAGCATTTTTCGCGCGTGGTTCAAGCAATAGAATACTTTTATTTTTTTTCAGATTTTCTTCAATCAAATTTATGATAAAAGAATTTTTTTTATCCGCGTCGTGCCATTTAATGGAAAAAAAATCAGTTTTGGCATTACTGATTTTTTTTGCCAGCTCTTTGGTTTCAGCGTCCCAAAATATTTTGTTTTGGATTTTCATTTTCTCCCCGGATTTTTCTTTCTTTTTAAGAGACGCGTCCGGCAGAATTGTTTTCCACGCCAGCGCTGGGGATATGCCCAAGAATTTTTCCATCCATTCGGCGGTTTTTATAATATCTTCCGGCATTTCAAAACCCGGAATGGCAATTGATTTTATGGGCTTCAAATTTGGTATTTCGCTTTTTGATTTTACTTTTAAAACAAATCCAAGCGCAGTTTTATTCCTGAATGGAATAAAAACTAAACTGCCCGTACGGATTTTTTCAGTAAAACCGCCGGGCAGAGAATAATCCAGTTTTTCAAATTTTTTCGGTAATCTCAATGTCGGGACAACCTCAATAAATTTTTCAGGCATTAGGATTTAACTAGTGGGGACCCGTTCCCCCGCGGGGGAACGGGTCCCCTAA
>CAZGDX010000028.1:8775-10989 GCA_964525225.1 uncultured Gammaproteobacteria bacterium | reverse complement strand
GCGCGATGCTTGATATTTTTGGCGGAGAACTCTTTGTCACCGCGTCTGACGACACTGCCACCTCTACTTTTGGAAATAATTATTTGCGGCTAAATGCTTCTGCCACAAATGCTTCCGGCACGTTGTATTTTGACAATGATGGGTCGGTTTACACATCAGGGACGATTTATCTCGGAGATATATTCAGTTTATCTGTCGCGGAAACAACATCTACCGGCACACTTTATAATACTCTTGCCACTTCGTCTTTTTATTCGCAACTTACTGGCAATAATTCTGGTTCTTATGCTTATATCTTTGATTCCGCGGTGAACGGCGAGGCGTATATAATGAATTGGAAAAATCAGGATGCTTCAAAGTTATCTCTTTCCGCTTCCGGCACGTTGCAACTTTATAATCAGGAACTTATCGGCGCTTCGTCAACCCAAATGGTAGTTAGAGCCGGCGGAGGGCAGACAACAGATAAAATGCTTGATGTTAGAGATAATTCGGATTCTTCATTGTTTTCGGTAAATCCGACCATTGTCTCTTTCAATCAACCAATGGAAGTCGCGGTCGCCGGCGATGTGGGTTTTGCGTATGATTTGGAATTCACCAATCCGGACGCCGCTTATATCCGTTCCCAAGGTCCGTTGTACATAGAAGGAGGAGATATAAATCAAAGCTTGGATTTAACTTTGAAAGCATATAATTATGGCGAAGTTGTTGTTCAGGATTCGGCGATGAGAATTACACGCGCCACTTCCACGGTTTCCGAAACCTACCGCGGTCTTACTATTGACATTGACGATGTCGGCACAATGACAGGCACGATGTATGGTTTGGATGTGGATTTTTCCGGCGTTGCTTCCGGCACAGTTTACTCTGCTATCTTCCAAGGCGGTATGGTTGGCATCGGCAATACCGCTCCAGGCGGAACGCTTGCCATTACATCCGTTTCATCAACTCTTCCGCTTTTGAAATTTACTTCGCCAGATGACAATCTTGGCGGCTCAGAAATGCTTCAGCCAAGCATAGATTTTTCGGCAACAGGCACATTTAGAGCAACATCTACTGATATGAGCGGAAATTCGGCATTTGTTATGGATACTTATGGCGCGGGAAGCAATGCCGCCGTGCTCACATTGCGTTCCAACGGTACGGATAAATTTATCTTTAATTCAAATTCCACGTCAACTCTTACCGGAAATGTTTATATTACCGGCGAATTGCAGATTGTCGGTGATTGTACCGAGAAAAATGGGGCGTGCGCCGACTTGGCGGAAACATACGATTCAATAGACGATACAGAACCCGGAGATGTGGTGATAGTGGCTTCCGCAAGCACAGGAGACGCGCCAACAATAGAAAAATCCAAAACAGCTTATGCCGGAAATGTTGCCGGAGTTGTTTCTACAAGTCCGGGCATTACTTTTGGACAAAATGGCGGAGTGCGAATTGCTTCCGGAAGCGGAAGCGCCAGAAGACCGGCGGTAGCTCTTGCCGGTCGGGTTCCTGTTAAGGTGTCGCTTGAAAACGGCGAAATAGTTGCCGGCGATTTGCTTGTTTCGGCAAGCGAAGAGGGACGCGCGATGAAATATGACGCGTCAAAAGCGACAGGAAATAACATCGCGATAATCGGTACGGCTTTGGAAAATTATAACGGACAAGATGATGACGGAAAGATTTTAATTATGCTCCGGAGCGGTTTTGTTTCTCCGAATGCGAATACAAGTGAAATCTTGACTGTTGTTGAAGAAGGCGGAGAAATAGTGGTAAATAATAATATTTTCGGCGATGTTGTTGTTCAATCTATCGTGGGCGCGAGCGGGGATTGGTCAATTTCGGCTGACGGCATATTTATCAGCAAAGAAATGAAAACAAAAGAAATGGAAGCCGAAGGTTATAAAGTTAAGATTACCGAGGAAAAAAAGACCATTGGCGTGGCTGAAATTCCGCAAGGTGAAACAACATTTACTGTGGAAAGTTCCGCGGCGCGAAAGTCGTCAAGAATATTTATAACTTTCCGCGGAAATCCGGGTGGCGCGTGGTGGATTTCAAGGCAAGATGACGGCTGGTTTGAAATTTCTCTCGGTTCGCCGGCAATAAGCGATGTAAAATTTGATTATTGGATAATCAGCGTTTTGGATGAGACGGCAGTAGAAGAAGAACCTGCTGACGAGCCGCCTGCGGAAGAGCCACCGGCGGAAGAGCCACCGGCTGATGAACCCCCGG
>CAZGDX010000028.1:0-8675 GCA_964525225.1 uncultured Gammaproteobacteria bacterium | reverse complement strand
CTGACGAGCCACCGGCGGAAGAGCCACCGGCTGATGAACCCCCGGCTGACGAGCCACCGGCGGAAGAGCCACCGGCTGATGAACCCCCGGCTGACGAGCCGCCTGCGGAAGAGCCACCGGCTGATGAACCCCCGGTAGAGGATACAACCCCTTAAAAGAAGAGCAGTAAAATTTTATAAAAGGGGAGGAGAATAATAAAAATTTTCTTCCCCTTGTATTAAAAAAGTAGGATGTCGCTTTCCCTCCTTAAGATAAGGAGGGATTAAGGGAGGTTATGATATGAAACGTTTATATAATAATTCCTCAACAAAAGAATATCGTCGGAAATTAAGAAATAATTCCACTGATGCAGAAAGAAAAATTTGGTCAATATTGCGCAATAAACAAATAAACGGATTGAGATTTTTGAGGCAATATAGCGTTGGAAAGTATATTCTCGATTTCTATTGTCCCGAATTAAAATTATCAATCGAAATAGATGGAGGACAGCACAACGAAAAAGAAAAAATAGATTATGATATAAATAGAACAATTTATTTGAAACGAAGTAATATAAAAGTATTAAGATTTTGGAATAACGATGTTCTAAATAATATAGAAGGAGTATGGGAGAAATTAATAGACGAAATATCTACCATAACCCCTCCCAACCTCCCCTTAGCTTAAGGGGAGGAGCGCGCTTTCCCTCCTTAAGATAAGGAGGGATTAAGGGAGGTTATGAAAATAAGATATAAAATATGTCCCCCGTAACTCTAATCAAAAAAAACACCAACACCCTCACCGTCGCCGCCTTGCTTATTGTCCTCGCGGGAATTTTTGCCATCTATTTTTTCTTTATCAGGCAGTCCAGAGAAGCCGAGGCCTGGCACGAAACCGGCTGGTTGTACCGCCGAGGCGTGCCGATTTTGAATTCCGGTTCCGCTTTGGAAGATTACCAGGTCGCCATCACAATGGACACAAGCGCCTTGATAAACGTCGGAAAAATGCAATCCGATTGCGGAGATATCCGTTTTGCCTCAAGAACCGGCAAGGAATTGCCGTATTGGATGGAGTTTGACAATACAAGCGCGAATTCTTATTGCAATTCCACATCCACCAAATTTTGGGTAAGAGTGGACGATATTCCATATTCCGCGTCTTCAACTTATCCGACCATTTATGCTTATTATGGCAATCCAAACGCCGAGGACGGCCAGAATGGCGATGAAACATTTTTGTTTTTTGATGATTTTAATAAAGGATTGGAAAAGTGGGATATCTACAGAATCGCAAGTTCTACTTTGGACTCAATGATTTATTATGACGATAGCGCCGGTTCGGCTTACACGCAAGGCGACGGCACGGCGAAATTGGATATTCCGGAAGAATACTCTAGAAGTTTTGTCGGCATTTCTTCAAAATTGAAGAATTTTACCAGCGGATTTTCTATTGAAACATACAGAAAACAGACGTCGCAGAAATTTTATTTAAATATTGGTTTTGGCGAATCGCCGATGCGTCCTCAGGTAGCGGGAGACCCAAGTTATCTCTACGACCCAACGCTTTCAAATGGTTACCATTTGACCGGTTACACAAGCTCGCAATCAGCTACAAATCGTTTACGGGAAGATACCTTGGTTGGTTCCGCGGTTTTGGTAAATGATTTTGCCGGTGTTTCTCATTCTGTGTTTAGCCGTTGGCAGTTAAGATACGATTCAAGCGGTGGATTATGGGTAATAGGCAATGATGAGTATAAAATTTCAGCAACAGATACCACATATTTAACGAATCAAAAAAGTATTTATTTGGCGCAGGGCAATAATGGAAACACTGTGGACCAGATAATTGACTGGGTTTTTGTCCGCAGATACTACGCGCAAGAAACTGAACCGTCAATGGGCACTCTTCAAACTGAAGAAAAAGGAAAAGACCCTGCCGGTTATTGGAGTTTTGACGAAGGGTATGGAACGGCGGCCGGCGATTCCGCGCAAAATAACGACGGCATTATCACCGGCGCGGCTTGGAAAAATGAAGACGAGTGTAAAAGCGGAAAATGTTTATATTTTGACGGGTCCGGGGATTATGTCACCGCGACCGGAACGCCTTTAGACAATCTAAAAACAGCGGTAAGCGTGAGCGCCTGGGTGAAGCCCACGGCTTTAACGGCTGATATGGGCATTGTTGATAAAGACAGAAGCGCCGGCGGTTTTGTTCTGGATTTTGACACTACGGATAAAGTTTTCAGGTTTGGAGGAGATGGTTCTGTAAATGCGTTTGCCAGTTCAACAAAAATCATAACTGCCGGCGAATGGTATCACGTGGCGGGAACTTATGATGGCAGCAATCTTAAAATATATAAAAATGGAGTTTTGGAAGGAACCGTCGCGAACGCGGTAAATTTTGAAAATGACGCGGCCAGTTTGTTGATAGGAAACACGGATGATTCTGTCGGTTTTAACGGTTATATTGACGAAGTCCGCGTTTATCCTTATGCCCGCTCGGCCGATGAAGTTAAGCGGGATTATTTGAACGGGTCGCAGGGAAAATCCGCAAATATCGGTAAGCGCATCGGGCAGAATTTTAATGACGGGCTTATTGGATACTGGAAAATGGATGAAGTGAGCTGGGCGGGCGCGACAGGTGAAGTGCTGGATTCTTCGGGTTTCGCGCGGCACGGGACATCGACAGCCGCCAATACAACCTCCACTGTCAAATTCGGAATGTCCGGCGATTTCAACGGTTCAAGCTCGTTTGTTGATGTTAACTATAATTATACAGGAAGAGATTTATCTTTTTCTGTTTGGTTTAAACTTGATAATCTTGTGGACACATGTTGGGTGTTGAATAAGTATAAAAGCACAGCCGCCGCTTGGGGAATCAGAATAGCGAGTGGCAGCATAGGGATATATGATGATATAAAAAATGTTGACAGTTTTATATATACCAAGTCAATAACTTCCGGACAATGGTATCATGCTGTTGTTATCTTGAAAGACGACCTGACGCAGGAATTGTATTTAGACGGAACGTTGTTGGGGAGCGGAACAAAAGCTTTGGACGATTTAAGCAGTTTTGAAGGAGCGTTTTATATCGGGCGGAGGGGCAGTGACGAGGGGCATTTTGAAGGACAAATTGACAATATCCGCGTTTATAACCGCGCGCTTTCGCAAAAGGAGGTTCTGGATTTATATGAAGAAGCGCCTCCGCCGATTTTGCATTTGAAATTTGACGAAGGAACAGGGGTTGTGGCAAATGATTCATCCGGAAATGGTAATAATGGCGCGTTAAGCGGAGGCGTGACTTGGAAAAGCGCCGGCGAGTGCGCCCGCGGAGGGTGTTTGGATTTTGATGGAGTAAACGGCGTTGTAACCGTTACGGATGCCGATTCTTTGGATATCAAAGGCGCGATTACCATAGAAGGATGGATGTGGGCCGACACGACGCTCCACGCCGGCGGCGGTGAATCGCCAAGGATTATTGACAAAGGAAATTCTTATACGGTTAGAAATTCATTGGGCGATAGCGGAAACTTTTTTACGACATTTACGGGTTTGTCCGATGTTTCCGATTCAACTGGCAGTATGCCTATGAAAAAATGGACTCATTTCGCCACAACTTATGACCAATCAACGGGAAAAAAATTATTTTACATTGACGGAAAATTGAGCAACAGCACATCCAACGTAACTGGCGAAATAGCTACTGTTACAACAGATTTGCTTATTGGCGACAGCCCGAGCGCGGATAGATATTGGGATGGCAAATTAGATGACATACGTATTTATAATTACGCCCGCACGCAAAAACAAATCTTGGAAGATATGCTGGGTGGCGCGCCGATTACATCTGTCCGCGCGGAAAATAATATTGTTGGCGGTTTGGTTTTGCATTTGGATTTTGAAAATTTGGGAATGGCGTCAACAACCGAATATTCAAATACCCGCGCGACGGTTTTTGACAAATCCGGCAGAGGAAACCATGGTGACGTCTATAACGCTACCTCAACTTCGGGCAAGTTTGGAAAAGGAATGCAATTCAGCGGAAGCGGGTATGTGAACGGCGGGACGCAACTGGTGTCGGATTATCCGTTTACAATGTCTTTATGGTCTAAATCATCAGGAGGCGCCCAGATTCCCATTTCTATTGCCGATAAAGATTCCGAAAGCATCTATTATGGTTTAAAAATTGCCACCACCGATTACGCGGTTATAGCGGCGCGCAATACAACCAGTTATGAATATTCGGGAACCACAAATGTTGACGACGGCAATTGGCACCATATTGTCGGCGTGTGGGAAAGCGATACTTTAAGAAAATTGTATGTTGACGGCGTTTTGGAAGCAGTCGGCACCGATAATGTTGATTTTAGCGCGGCTGTTGACAGCTGGGATATCGGAAGATATGGAGATTCAAGCCCGTCCGGTTATATAACCGGTGTAATTGACGAAGTTAAATTTTATAATGCCGCCCTTACTGCCGAAGAAATCTTGAAAGATTATAATCAGGGCAAGGTTTTGAAAGTCGCGCCAGCGCAAAATCCGATCGCGATTTCCGGCGGGAGCGGAATGCATCCGGGCGGGAGTGGACCCATAATGCATTTGACTTTTGATGAAAAAATCGGGACAACATCCACGGATAAAACCGGCAATGGCAATGACGGCGGTTTGGCGGACGGAATATCCGCTCCGGTTTGGAAAGGAAGCGGTTATTGCGCGAAAGGCGGGTGTTTGGAGTTTGACGGGACGAATGATTACGCGCTGGCAGCGGACGCGGAGATTTTGGGTTTCACGACTGCCGGAACAGTAAGCGCGTGGGTAAGAGCCGATTCTTTAGAAACAAATATGGGCATAGTGGATAAAGACAGAAGCGCGAGCGGTTATCATTTGGGCTGGCTTGCCGCCAGCAGTGTATTTAGATTTGGCAGAGACAATGGCGGAGTTTACGCGTCTTCCACCAGAACTTTTTCCACAGGTCAATGGTATCATCTTGTTGGAACTTATGATGACGCAAATTTAAAATTATATGTTAATGGAATTTTAGAAGATACCGAAACGTTCACTGCCGATTTTACCGATACCGCAGCGCAACTTTTAATTGGAAATACTGATGACA
The DNA here is from genome assembly GCA_964525225.1 of uncultured Gammaproteobacteria bacterium. Lineage (GTDB taxonomy): Bacteria > Patescibacteriota > Patescibacteriia > DYHP01 > DYHP01 > CAZGDX01. Next base: position 3,584 of record CAZGDX010000028.1, on the reverse strand, counting down.
GTTTATTTTTTGACGGCCGCATAGATGATGTAAAAATTTGGAATCGCGCGCTCACCGCCGCTGAAGTCGCCTATGAATATAACGGCGGAAAACCGGTGGGACATTGGAAATTTGACGAGGGCCAAGGCGATTACGTTTACGATTCTTCCGGCAATAAAAATAACGGTTATGTGGTAATCGGCGAAACAGGCGACAGCACCGCCACTTCAACGGCCTGGCAAAATGGCGCGAGCGGAAAATTCAACGGAAGTTTGGATTTTGACGGCACGGATGATTATGTAGACGTCGGAGCCGGCGCGAGCTTGAATATCACAAAAGAAATAACAATTTCGGTGTGGGCCAAAATGGATGATGTGGGAACAAGCATAGGAAGCAATCAATATTTGTTTGCAAAAGGTTCGGTAGCGTATAATGATGCCGCGTCTAATTCCTATTTATTATTTTTGATTAATGCCGGAACATCCAGCGAAGATTACGTCCGGTTTCAACTTTCAAATGGCTCGTCTTTTTATAATGTTCCAAGTTCTACATCTATTGCGCAAAGCTCTCGGTTAACTTTAAATTATTTTTCTCCCAATAATTGGTATCATATTGTCGGAACTTACGATGGAACAACTATGAAAATATACATAGACGGTGAATATCGCGCGTCTACTTCTGGTCCCGCGTCTATAAATTCATTGCCGTCAACAAATTTATATTTTGGCAAACATGGCGACAATACCCGCTTTTACGACGGAAAAATGGATGATGTCCGCATTTATAATTACGCGCTCACCCCGTCACAAATTCAGCAGGTCTACAACAATGCCAAAGCGCTTTATTTTAAATAATTTGTTTTGTCCACACAAAATTTGCGAAAATGTGCTATAATAAAGATAAATAAAATATATTTTTAAAACATTTTTATGTCTATGAAAGCATCAAACATACTTTCTTTAATAAGTAAATATTGCGTTTATGGAATCACTCTTTTGATTCCAGTGTTTTTTTTGCCGTTCACTTTTGAATTTTTGGAATTCAATAAACAATACCTTTTGGGGGTATTGGTGCTTATTGGAGTTTTGGCATGGATGGGAAAGTCAATAGTGGATAAAGAGGTGCATTTTTACCGCACGCCGCTTGATTTGCCGCTTGTTATTTTTTGGTTCGTTGTTTTTATTTCGGGAGTTTTGTCGGAAGACAGAATATTGAGTTTTGTTGGCAATATGGAAAATTTGACGATTGGCGTTTTGCCCATGACTTTTTATATCCTGTTTTATTTTCTTGTAACCAATTCGCTTAAAATTGATGACTTAAAAAAGATTGTGATAATGGTTCTTGCTTCCGGCGTTGCCGCTTCCGCGTTTTTTATATTAAAAATCGCGGGACTTTTGGAAAAAATCGGATTTTCTTGGCAATTTAACAACACAGTGTCCAATTTAAATACGCCATTTGGAATTTTTATTGCCGTTTGTCTAGTTTTATCGCTTAACGCCCTTTTTCTTAGAAAAAAGGATATAAAGAGCGACATTTTTTGGTTTATTTGTTTTGTTGTGTTTTTAGCCACTCTTGCCCTTTTTGGATTTAAACTTGTGTGGATTTGCGTTGCCGCGTCTCTTTTCTTGCTCTTGGTTTTAGGAATGAGCCATTTGGAAGAAATCAGAACTTCGTGGATTACGGTCTCGTTTTCAATTTTGGTGATTGCGCTTATTTTTGTACTCTTGGGCGTGCCCCAATTTTTAACCGCCGGGCTTCCGCTTGAAGTTTCCCTTTCGCAGGGCGTTTCGTGGAAAATAGCCACCGAAACACTCGGGTCTTCCTTAAAGCAGTTTATTATCGGTTCCGGACCGGCGACATTTGTTTATGATTTCGCGCAATTCCGTCCGGAAAGTTTGAATTTAACTTTTGCGTGGAACATACGTTTTGCGTCTCCGGCGTCAACATTTATTGACTTGCTTTCAACGTTCGGTTTTTTAGGAACCATTTCTTACGTTTTGGTTTTGCTTTTATCGCTTGGAACCGTGGTTTTTGTTTCAATGAGGAAGGCATTTAAAAAAGACGGAATGCTTTCGCACGCGATAAAGCACGCGATGGGAAGCGAGGGCTCGGTTTTTGCCGCGTCTCCGTTATTTTTCGGCGTAACTGTGGCATGGCTTTCGCTTTTGGCGGCAAGTTTCTTTTTGATTTTTTCAACTGCTTTATGGGTAATGTTTTTTCTTTTTATGGCTTCAATTATGGTTGTTTCCAGAACTTTGCTAAAAGTGAACGAAAAGCCGTTTTCCGTTTCTCTTAGAACTTCTCCGCAGTATTCGCTTGCTTCATCTTTTATATTTATTTTGGTATTTTCCGGCGTGATTGTCCTTGGAATTTATCTCGGCAGATTTTATATAGCGAATGTTTATTACGTGCAATCAATGCTGTCATTAAACTCGGGAAATATCGGAAACGCGGAAGAAGAAGCCGCCAAAGCGATACAGTACCATAATAGTTGGGCGCCTTACCATTTGAACTTGGCGCGCATTTATCTTTTGGATGCGGGCGCGGAATCCAGAAAATCAAGTCCTGACGCTTCAAAAGTTTCTTCGCTTGTGGCGTCGGCTGTAAATCAGGCAAAGCTCGCCACAGACCTGGCCCCGAAAAATGTTGTAACATGGGAAACGCTCGCGACAATGTATGAGAACGCGCGCGCCATATCTCCCGCGGCGGGCGATTGGGCCGTCGACGCGCTTGATATGGCGACGAACCTTGAAAAAACCAATCCGGTTCATTATTTAAGAAGAGGGAATCTGAAAGCCGCGCTCCAAAAAAACGACGAAGCTAAAAAAGATTATGAAGAAGCGGTGCGCTTAAAAGCAAATTACGTGGATGCTTTCGTCCGTTTGAGCGCGGTGGAAGAATCAAAAAAAGATTTAAACACGGCAATTTTGAGAATGAGCGACGCGTTCAGGTTTTCTCCGAAAAATCCGGAAATTTTATTTCAACTCGGTCGCCTTCTCTATAACCGCAACAAGGGAGATGACTTGCGATTGGCGGAGCAGGCATTTTTAGGGGCAGTTAATTTGAATCCGGACTATTCAAACGCGCTATACAGCTTGGGATTGTTATATGAAAGATTGGGACAACAAAAAGAGGCGTTGGGATATTATAATCACGTTTTGCGTTTAAATCCGGATAATGCCGATATCAGAGCCAAAATAAACGCGCTTCTTGGACAATAAAATATAGAAATCAAAAATCCTTCGGATAGGCCGAAGGATTTTTTGACGTTCCCAATTCTTTTTGCTAATCTTAATTTACATATCCCACCCAGTGGGAATCCCACTGGGTGGGATTAGTTGAAAGAAGATTATAATTGATGTAAAATAATGATATGTCCGTAGCTAGAAATACCACAATTTTGACCATTGCTTCCATTTGCCAGCGTCTTCTGGCTTTTGTTTATTTTACGATAATCGCGCGGGAAATCGGGGCGGAAAATTTAGGGAAATACTCTTTTGCCCTTTCTTTTGCCATGATGTGTACCATTTTTGTTGATTGTGGATTGACCTCGGCGATGGTCCGCGACGTTGCCAAAACAAAAGAAAAAAGAAGGGCTGTTGCCA
>CAZGDX010000027.1:0-11721 GCA_964525225.1 uncultured Gammaproteobacteria bacterium | reverse complement strand
TTTTTCGCGGTCAGATTAAGCTTGCCAAGGAATTGGATTTACCGGTGATAATTCATAGCCGGGATACGCACGAAGATACTCTTGCTATATTAAAGGAAGAAGCCGATGACCTGAAAGCCGTTCTACATTGTTATGTGGGTAATTGGGCGCAGGCGCAGGAATATTTGAAATTGGGATTTTTTATATCTTTTACCGGGATTATAACCTTTAAAATGAGGGGAAATATGGCGGAAAAACAAAAAGAACTGCTTGATGTTGTGGAAAAGATGCCAATGGATAAAATAATGATAGAAACCGATGCGCCGTATTTGTCGCCCGACCCATACCGCGGGAAGCGCAACGAACCGCTTTATGTTGAATTTGTAGCTAGAAAGATTGCTGAAATCAAGGGTTTGAGCTTTGAAGAAGTGGCAGAGCAGACGACAAATAACGCGGTGGAGTTTTTTAGATTATAGTTTGATAATGATAATAAAATGGCTTATTTTAGCTATTTTTTATTGGCTAAATTGGTAGTGGGGCTTGACAAAATTTTGAAAATGTGCTATGATAATATGTTGCGATAATATATGAATTTCGCCTTTTGATTCTTTTTCTTGCGAACTCCTGTTTGTGAGAAAAAGAACCGGAAGGGGAGAGGACCCACGGAAATCCCGCGAGCGTGGGAGCGCAGTAGACCTCACAAAACCTACGAGAAAAAAATGTGGCAAATTGTCGACGTCTGCCTGTCCCGAGCCATCCGGGGAGAACAGACAGGGTGACTCGCAAGATGGTGGCCGGACTGGGCCCCGGTCTTATGTGGCAAGAAGCCCGGTCGCGGATTAGCCGTGATTCCGAAATCGGATGAGAGTAGGAATAATGTCTGCTAAATCCGCGATGAAAAGGAGGTTGAGGAATGCCCGGATAACGCTAAAACGAAACACCTATAAGACCCTGTAGTCACCTGACAGGGAGGAAGAACTGGTGGTGAGCCGCGAGAGGAGCAGACCTCTCACTGGGGAACCGAGCGACAACGACGCGTTGCCGGTTCCCCGTATTTTCCGAGCCAATCATCTAAAGATGGTTGATTCAGAAGAGAAAAATTCATCAATCCGTTTCATTTCTTTTTGTTGGAATATTGGATAATTAATTTGGAGCTTGCTCTGAATTAAGGAAACAGTAGGAAAATAAAGAGAAGTGAAACGGGTTGGTAGGAATAAGCCGCCAGCCGTGACCGGAACCTTCAACAAACAGAAAAGAGGTGAAAAGTTGCGGTTTGAACGATGCAACGTCCTCCTTTGCAAGTTGGGGAGGCGTGAAGACATTCTTATGGATGTACAACTTGCTAGGCCGGTTGTGGCCTAAAATTCTGCGAGTTCGGAGATGAATCCGGTAGCCCAAGCCAACGGCCCAAACAACGACGAGAAAGGGCGAACGGCGGGCAATGCCAACGAACGGGCATCGGATTGACCGCGGATTGCAGAAAAACAACGGAGCGCCGCTCCTAAAAACGCGCAATTTCAAAGCGGAAAAGCAGGTCAACGAACGACCAACAGCAAAAGCTTTTCTGTCCAGGTCTTTCTAATCTTTGGGGAGCGTTCATCTTTCTGATGAAACCCGCCTCCCCGCTTCCTTCAAACCCGCGAGTAAGACAACTTATTTACGGGTTTAAAGGAGGTGATAGATGTTTTGGTTTGGAGTTGCGATCGTGTTCGTGGTGGCCGGGATGGTTCTGGTCAGCGCCTTTTTGAGGGGCGCTACCAAGTAAGCAACGGTAGTCAAGCGGACATCTCCCCGCTTTCTTCAAGGTCATAAAGAAATTTGTGGGTTTAAAGGAGGCGAATACAAAATAAAACATTCGCCGAGGAGGAAAAGAGAAAATGTTTTGCATCTTGTGCGGAAAGTCCGCGATTGTGGCTCTGAACGGAGTCGCATATTGCTCCCGGCACGTGCCGGACGAAGACGAGCTGGAGAATCCGGAATGGAACGTCAAAAAGCCGGAACGAGGAGAGTCCAGGGTTCCGCAGCGTAAGCGCGCAACGACCGAAACCAGCGAGCTCGATTTCGACGAGCTCGATGCGCGCTGATAAAGCGGTTTTCTAAATCTGTCCCGCCAAAATATCTTTTGTTCCTTCCGCTCGCCGTTTCACAGAGCATGGCTAATCCCCGTGCTCTTTTCTTTTTGCTTGACTTTTTTGTTTCTTTGCGTTAAAATTATTTAATTCTTGATTGGAACATTAATAAAAAGTTAAATAAAAGGAGGATGCCGTGCGAGTGTCTAAAAAAATAACAGTGAAAAAAAATCAGAAAAATGAATATGAAATGCGCGCTGTTATTGTTTTAAAACTTGATTACTGGAAAGATAAAAAAGGAATAGTTAAACAAGGATTGGAAGAGATTGGGAAACTTGCGGCGGAACTGGGTATTGATATCAAAGATATTTGGTGCCAATTTGAAGGTGATGATTGGGGATTGACCATGACTTGCAAAGGACCGTTTAATTGCGAACACAAAATTGCGGAAATAAAAAATATTATTCCTGAAAATTTTCCCGCTCATAATTGCGTTTGGTAATGAAGAACCCCGAGCTTACGCTCGGGGTATCCAAAATAATTTTCAATACTGAAATCCCCCTGTCGTTTTATTCTTCAATGTGTTAAATAAACATTTTTGCGTCGCGCATTCATTCGCTCCGTCGCCAAAGCTATGGAGCGTCGGCGACTGCGACGTGGGGGATAAAAAAACCGTTCATATTATGAACGGTTATTTTAATTAAACAGCGGGTCGCTTGAAATGTGCTTTAATTTTCCGGCAGAGCCCCTTTTTTTGCAAAAAGGACATCCTTTTCTTTCCACGATTCCTTTGGCTAATTTGTATTTTTCAATATCGTCTCCTCCGGGAATGTCATAAGAAATTTCATTATGACAAATTTCGCAGACATACTTTACTCTGACTCTCGCCATTTTTTCGTCCTTTGTTTTTAAGTTTCTATGTCTTTATCTTATAAAAAACAAATAAAAAAAACAAGACGTTTGCTTAAAATCCATTTCTCTTCTAAAATAGATAAATATGTCCGAAGAGATGCTCCAAAACCTTAATACTGAACAAAAAGAGGCGGTGTTGCGCGATGCCGGTCCGCTTTTGATTTTGGCCGGAGCCGGAACTGGAAAAACAATGGTGATTACCCGGCGCGTCGGCCGTTTGATTCTGGATAATTTTGCCAAGACCGATGAAATTTTGGCGCTTACTTTTACGGATAAATCCGCCGGCGAAATGGAGGAACGCATTGACCGCCTTTTACCTTACGGTTATACGGATTTGTGGGTTTCCACATTCCACTCTTTTTGCGAACGGATATTGCGACAGCATGCTTTGGATATTGGGCTTCCTGGAGATTTTAAATTATTTTCTTCCACTCAGCAATGGCTTTTGATGCGGAAAAACATAGAAAAATTCAATCTGGATTATTATAAACCGCTGGGGAATCCGACAAAATTTATTTCCGCGCTTTTGAAACATTTCAGCCGGGCAAAAGACGAGCTTGTGTCACCGGAGCATTATTTGGAATTTGCCAAAAATCTGAAACTAAACGAAGATTTACCGGACGCGGATTTGCAAAAAGAAGAAATTTCGCGCGTTGAAGAAATCGCCAGCGCTTATCACACGTATCAGCAGTTATTATTGCAAAATAATGCCTTGGATTTCGGCGATTTGATAAATTATACCTTGAAACTTTTTGAAACTCGGAAAAAAATTCTCGCCGAATACAGGAAAAAATTCAAATATATCTTGGTGGATGAATTTCAGGATACCAATTTCGCGCAATACGAGCTGGTAAAATTGTTATCCGCGCCCAAAAATAATCTTACTGTTGTCGGAGACGACGACCAGTCCATTTATAAATTCCGCGGCGCGTCAATTTCAAACATAATGCAGTTCAAAAGAGATTTTCCGGATTCCAAAGAAATCGTCCTTAATAAAAATTACCGTTCAAATCAGAATATTTTGGATGTTTCTTACGGTTTTATCCAAAAAAACAATCCAAATCGGCTGGAGGCGAAACTTCAAAATTTGAGTAAAAAATTAATTTCATCTTCCGAAGAAAAGGGGATTGTGGAACATTTGCATTTCCGGTGTCTGGAAGAAGAAAGTGACGGAATTGCCAGGAAAATTTTGGAAATTAGAGAAAAAGCCGGAGCGGAATGGAATGATTTTGCGATTTTGGTGCGCGCGAACAATAGCGCGAGTTCGTTTATCGCGGCGCTTCAGAGAAAGGGAATTCCTTATCAATTTTTCGCTTCTAAAGGGCTTTACGCGAAACCGGTGATTTTAGACGTTCTCGCGTGGTTTCGCTTGCTTTACGACAAGCACGACGGCAGTTCGTATTTCCGCGTTCTGAACTTGCCAATGTGGCGTATTCCGGCTTTTGATTTGTCTTTGATAAATCACGAAGCCGCCAAATACGCGCAATCGCTTTTTGAAGTTGTGGAAAAAGCGAGCGGCGCGGCAAATGTTCTGAAACTCCGGGACGAAACAATAAAAATTATTCGGCAAATATCTTCTTTTTTGGAAAAACAAACTTCGGAAGCGCGCGAAAAAACGCCGACGGAAATTTATTTGTCTTTTTTGAAAGATATTGGATATTACAAGTATATTTTGGATTTGCCCGACCAGGAACAGAAAGAAATTATCGGATATATTAATCAGTTTTATAAACGGATTAAATCATCGGAGATTGATTCGTCTTATCGCGTGAAAGATTTTTTGGATGAAATGGAATTTGAACTTGAAGCGGGGGATGAAGGCGCGCTGGCTTTTGACCCGGAGTCCGGTCCGGAAATGGTGCGGATTATGACTGTGCACTCCGCCAAAGGTCTGGAGTTTGATTTTGTCTTTATACCCAATTTAGTGGATTTGCGGTTTCCGACAACCGAACGAAAAGAACAAATTCCGCTTCCGGACGCGCTGGTAAAAGAATCTTTGCCCGAGGGCGACATACATTTGGAAGAAGAGCGGCGACTTTTTTACGTGGCAATGACCCGCGCCAAAAAAGGATTATTTTTCACGTCTGCCGAAGATTACGGCGGCGCGCGCAAAAAAAAGTTGTCGCGTTTTTTGAATGAAATCGGGTTTGATAAACAAGGCGCTGAGAGTTCGTGTCTAGGGGAGGCCTTGACAGAATTGTCAAAGGTGCCCTTTGACAACTTTGACAAACACGAAAATAAACAAGTCCCGCTTCCGAAATATTTTTCTTTCACCCAACTTACTGCGTTTGCTAATTGCCCGATGCAATACAAATTCGCGCACATTTTGAAAGTTCCGGAACGCGGCAAAGGAGTTTTTTCTTTTGGAAAAACAATGCACAATACGCTTCATAAATTCGTTTTAGAATATCTGAAAAGAAAAAACGCGAATCAATGCTCATTATTCGGGGCCCCGTCCCCCGAAAGTTCTATTCGGGAATTTCCTGTTAAGCTTGAAGAAGTTTTGAAAATGTATGAAGAAAGTTGGGTTGACGAGTGGTTTGCAAGCAAGGAAGATAAAGAAAAATATAGAAAACAAGGGCGCGAAGCGGTAAAAATGTTTTATGATAAATTTGTCGCGGAATTGCCGAAACCTGTGAAAGTTGAAGAGGGTTTTTGGTTGAAAATCGGAGAACACTCCATTAAAGGACGCGCTGACAGAATTGACGAAATAGATGGAGGCGTAGAAATTATTGATTATAAAACCGGGAAAGAAAAGAAAAAATTGGAAAGCGACGACAAAATGCAGCTTTTGATTTATCAGCTCGCGGCCGAAGAGTGTTTGGGGTTAAAACCGCAAAAACTTACTTATTATTATCTGAATTCAGGAACTACATTATCATTTTTGGGAAAAGAAGAAGATAAAATAAAATTAAAAGAACAAATTCTTTCAGAAATTGAGGAAATGCGCGTGAGTGAATTTCCGGCAGACCCGAAAAACGGAGCCCGCGCGTGCGGAAATTGCGATTATAAAGAAATTTGCAATGGACGTGTTAATTGTTAAGCGTTTCATTATTAATTTCATCTAAACTATGGGATTCAGTTCGGTCGGTTCTCTTTTGAATAAAAATGTCCACACCGCCGGCATCGGCCAGCGCGTTGAGGCGGTTTTGGTATTGGATGAATTTAGAAAAGCGATTGAAAAGATTTTTCATATGAAAGCGGATACTATCTGCAAACCGCTTTATTTCAAAGATGGGGTAATAACAATTTCGTGTTTCAGCGCGGCCGCGGCGCAGGAAATTTATCTCCGCGAAGCGTTAATAGTTTGCGAGTTGAATAGAATTTTGATGAGCAAAGAGGTAAAATCCATCAAAATTTTCAGATAATTTTATCTCCAAACCCACTACGGAATTATACGGCCGTACTAAATTGTAGTTATTGGGATTTTGGCGGTTTGACTTTTGTTTGCCAAAAAATTCTCGGAGTGTTAAAATGGTATTTGAAAAAGAGACGTATTTACAACTGAACGGCGGTTATAGTTATAAAGTGTTAAATTGCCGCATTGTTAAATTGTTAACGCTTAACATTTAATAATTTGGTAATTTTTCCACCAATGACCTATAAACAATATTTAACCGTAATGATTTTTGGCACGTTGGTTTCGTGGTTTGCTTTTGGATTTGTGCTTTTCCGCATTAATCCCTATACTTCGGGATGGATGGGCGCTGTGTTTTTTTATCTTAGTTTATATCTGGCGGTTTGCGGAACGTTTGCGGTTTTGGGATTTATCGCGCGCATTTATCTGACAAGAGAAAAGGTTATTTCCAGGCAGGCGGGGTTTGCGTTCAGGCAAGCGGTGCTTTTTGCTTCGTTGCCGGTCGGCGGGTTGATTCTCCAGTCAAGAAATCTGTTTACCTGGTGGAATACGATTATTTTTATCGGGGCGCTTACGGTAATTGAATTATTTTTTGTTTCTATTTCCAGAAAAAGATAATCCCAAGAGATTCTCTCGGGACAGGAGGCGGCTTTCGGCTCAGATAAGCTCGGGCTTGTAAGGGAGGAATGGGCAGTATGTTCAAAAATTTTTTTAAGAAAATGACCAATGATTTGGGCGTGGATTTGGGCACGGCCAATATTGTTATATATGTCAAAGATAAGGGAATAGTCACGAACGAACCGTCGGTTGTCGCGATAAATATCAAAACAGACCAGGTTTTGGCGATAGGGCATGATGCCAGAAATATGCTTGGGAAAACCCCGTCATATATTGAAACCTGCCGTCCGCTTACGCGCGGAATTATTTCTGATTTTGAGGTGACGGAAAAAATGCTTCATTACTATTTTGAAAAATTACAAAAAGATTCCGGTCTTCTTGTGTCAAGACCAAAAGTGATTATTGGTGTTCCTCTTGAAATTACCGAAGTGGAACGAAAAGCCGTTGAGGATGCGGTGATGTACGCGGGCGCGAGAAAGGTTTACTTGGTGGAAGAGCCGATGGCCGCGGCAATCGGCGCGAAATTGCCGATTGAGGACGCGGTTGGCAGTATGGTTGTGGATATCGGCGGAGGCACAACGCAGATTGCTGTAATTTCGCTTTGTGGAGTGGTTACCTGGAAATCGTTGCCGATCGCCGGAGATGAAATGAATAAATACATTGTTCAATACGCCCGTGATATGTTCAATCTGATTTTAGGCGAGGGTGTCGCGGAAAATATTAAAATAAATATCGGTTCGGCTTGCCCGCTTGAAGAACCGCTGGAAACAGAAATGCGCGGAAGAGACCTGATGACAGGGCTTCCGAAAGAGATTATTGTAAAAGATGGGCAAATCCGCGAGGCGTTGGGCCGCGGAGTCCGAGTGATACTGGAAAACATAAAAGCGGTTTTAGAAATTACGCCACCCGAATTAGTGGCTGATATTTATGAGAGGGGCATCGTGCTCACCGGCGGAGGAGCGATGCTTAAGGGTTTGGACAAGGCGGTCGCGGAAGCCACGAAAATTCCCGCGCGCGTAGCCACAGACCCGCTTACTTGCGTTGTCCGCGGAGCGGGATATTTGCTTGAACGGGAAGATTTGCTCAAGACCGTATCCTTGCCGTCGGCAAAAGAAGGAACGGATATAAAGTAAATGCGGAATTTAGAATGATGAATTTAGATTATGAAGCGCCTAATTTTTTTCAGCGTTTTAATCGTCGCAATCATCACTTTGCACCTTGTCGGCGCTCTTTCTTTTTTTGAAAAAACAGTTTTTACGGCGGCAGAACCGGCATCTAGAGTTTTTGGCGGGTTTTTTAATTTTTTTGGCAATGTCTACGAGCGTGTTGCCAATTATCAGAATTTAGAGGAAGAAAATAGACGTTTGCGTGAAAAAATTAAAGAACTTGTCGTGGAAAAAAACGAATTTAATATATTGCTGGAAGAGAATAACGCGCTCAAAAACATTATTTCATTTTCCAAAGAAGAACAGAAAGAAATTGTGGCGGCGCGGGTTTTGGGAAAATCCGCCGAAGGGGATATTGACGCGATTATTATAAATAAAGGAGAAAAAGATGGTGTGAAAATAAACGCGCCGGTTATCGCGGAAACAGGAATTTTGGTGGGAAAAGTGGTAAAGGTCTCATCTTTTTCTTCGGTTGTTCTGCTTTTATCAGATGGGTCAAGCAGTATCGCGGGCATGGTTCAGAATAAAACAAAAACAACAGGTGTTGTGCGCGGAGGATATGGACTCGGAATTCGTCTTGAATTGGTTCCGCAAACAGAAGAACTGAAAATGAGCGATATTGTGATTTCCAGCGGAGTTGAATTTGAAATTCCAAAAGGACTTCTGATTGGCACGATAGAAAGCGTTATTAAAGAATTGAATATGCCATTTCAATCCGCGATAGTCAAGCCACTTTTGGATTATGAAAAATTGGATATTGTGGCGGTGTTAAGGTGAATTTCTAATTAACCTAATTACTCTAAGAGGGGGATTCTTTGGCTTTATTCTAATCAAATCCCAATATCTGATAATTTTAAAGTTTAAATTATAAATTTTAAATCAAATCCGAATTTTCAAGGTTGAATTTTAAAACCTTATAAGATAATAATCGTTTGATGATTAAAAAATTAAAATTGAAAATTTTGGAGATTTAGGTCAATTAGAACAATTAAAATAATTAGAAAAATTTAATATAACTGTATTGGCATGAAGAAATTATTAAGAGTTTTACTACATTTTTTTCTCGTCTTTCTTGCGGTTACCATTGAAGTCGGAGTTTTTAAAAAAATGGATTTTCCATTCGGAGAAATTACCATTATTTTACCGGCGGCAATTTATTTGATGGTGGTTTTTAATCTTAATCCGGCATTGTGGTGGGCGGTAATCGGCGGATTTGTTTTGAATCTGTTTTCCGCGCTTCCGTTCGGGACTTTGGCAATCGCGTTCGCGCTTGCCGTGGCAATAACTCATAAACTTTTTATCCGTTTTTTTACCAACCGCTCGCTTTACTCGCTGATTTTTTTAACGGCAGTCGGCGCGGTTATTTTTAAAATCATTGCGGTTGTTTTGAGTTTTGCGCCTGTTGTTCTGGGCGATGGAATGCAAATTTATTATTTTAATTTTAATTTTATTAAAAAATTTTTGGCCTTGGTTGCCGCGAACGTTTTTGTTGTTTCAATAATGTTTTTCACGACAAATTTATTTTCCAAACGCCTAAAACCTGTTTATGTCTCCATACGAAATTCTGCCGCCCGCAGAAAATTTTAAAAAACCCGTTGACCTCCGAATTAAAGCCGTAGGCGGGACAAAAGAAGAAATATTTTCCGAGACGCTTCGCGGACTTTTTGAAAATTCCGGACCGGAATTTGATTTTGTGAATAGAGAAGCGGAAAAAGTAACGAGAGAAGTTGAAATAAAGTCGGCAAATTTAAATAATATGCTGGTTGAATTTTTGAATGAAGCGATTTATTTTAGCGGTGAAGAAAGCGCGGCTTATATGATTGCGGAGTTTAAAAAACTTACGGATACGGAATTAAAAGCGACGATTTTCGGGCAAAAAGTGAAAAAATTTCACAGGCCGGTCAAAGCCGCAAGCTATCACGGGACAATAATTAGAGAAAAAGACGGAAAATGGGAAGCCGTAGCGAGATTTGAAATTTAGTTAATTTCCGAGTGTTATCTTAAATCATAAATTTTTATGCTGTTAGTCACCGGGCATTTAGGTTTTATCGGGGGGGCATCTTACAAAAGAACTGAACCAAAGAAACATTCCTTGGGTTGGTTATGATTTGAAAGAGGGGAATGACATCCGTGATAAATATCGTTTGGATGATTTTTTTGAAAAAAATCAAATAACCGAAGTGATTCATCTTGCGGCTTTGGTTGGAGTAAGAAAAAGCAAAAAATATCCGAAGGACTTTATTGAGACAAATATTTTAGGGACAAGAAACACCGTGGATTTGTGTGGGGATTATAAAATTAAAAAAATAATTTTTTATTCCAGCTCGTCGGTCTATGGTCCGCAGGATACGTTGCCGGTAAAAGAGGACGCGCTAAAAAAACCCATATCGCTTTACGGAATCACCAAGCTTGCCGGTGAACTGTTCGTGGAAAATTTTTCCGGAAGTTCGGTAATCATCCGCCCTTTCACGGTTTATGGAGAAAATGGGCGGAAAGACGAAGTGGTGGGGAAGTGGATTGAACAGATAAGAAACAATCTGCCGATTACGGTATATGATGAAGAATCGTGTCGGGGTTATGTTTATGCCAAGGACTTGGTAAAAACCACGGCTGATTTGCTTTATAGGGATTTGGGGAAGAAATGCGTTGACTTGAATTTGGGCGGAAGCGAAGCGATTTATTTAAAAGATATTTTGGGGGAATTTCAAAAATTTTATGGAGATAAATTAAAAATTTTGAAGTTGGAACGCCCGGGCGAAGATGTGTTCCGCCAATATGCGGATATTTCTAAAGCGCGCGAGATGATTGGCTTCAATCCGGCGCCAAATTTCTTGAATAATCTGCGGAGAATTTTGGAAGAGGAGAGGATTTAAAGTTAAAACAAAAATGATTTATGAACGATGCTGCTTTGTAAGATAATAAGGAGATAAAATAAGAAAACCGCCCCGACATTATGTCAGGACGGTTTTTGTAAGACCGCGCTAAAATTGAAATGTATATCCGCCGTTCCTGTCATTTCCGTTGTCTCCGTCGCCTTCGTCTTTCCGCCCATTCGTGCCATCTCCTCCGCAATCAGGGCAAATTACTTCGCCGATTTGCTTTCTTTTGCGTCCGTTCTCATAAATGTCAAAATCAATGGATATTTTTCCCGAACCTCCGCATGTTTTGCACGCGCCCATTGCTTTTTCTCCTTTTTTAAAAGGCCATTTGAATAATTTAGCGCATTCCTGCCAATTTGTCAATTATATTTGTGGATAAACACAATTTGGTGTAATATTAAGAAAATCCGAAATCCGATTTGTTTTGTGCTTCGGATTTAGAATTTCGGATTTCAATTGTTTATGTCTGATTTTTTTCCGGAAATTAACCAAAATCATTTTAAAGGCGGATTTAGAGACAAATCCAAGGATTTGATTTTGGATGGCGGCGCGAATGAATTTTTTGATGATTTAAAATTTTACGGAAGGCCAAAGTCGGAATTTTTGCGTCCGGTTATAAGCGAGCTACGTTTGCGTTATATTTTTTATTTTTTTGTCGACGCTTTATTTGTTCTTTTGGTCCGGTACGGATATTTGCAGATTATTGAAGGGCGGTACTATCGCGCGTCAGCGGAAGAGAA
>CAZGDX010000026.1:0-11792 GCA_964525225.1 uncultured Gammaproteobacteria bacterium | reverse complement strand
ATGGTTTTTTTCTGGTAAAAGGCCAAAAGATGTCCAAAACGCTTGGCAATACTATAACCCCGGAACAAATGATTGCCAAATTTGGAGTTGACGCCACTAGATATTTATTGTTAAGCGCTGCTACGTTCGGCCGAGATGCTGACATAAGTTGGGAATGGCTTGATGAAAAATATAATGCTGATTTAGCCAATGGACTCGGAAATATTGTCGCCAGAGTTTCAAATTTATTGGAAAAAAACAGCATTTTTTGCTTGCGCTTTTTGCCATTGCCTCGTTTTTTATCCATCCGCTTGCCGGAATCCCCGCGCTTTTTTTCGTGGCTTTCAATTTTCTTTTATACAAAGAAGTCGGAAAATTCAAAACAATAATTCTTTTTATGATTTTTCTTCTGGCGATTTTTTCCGTGCCGGCTTCTTTTGTCGCCAAAGAAATAATTTCGGGCGCGCCGATTTCCGAATTTTTAAGAATACCAAATTGGAATGAGCTTAATTTATCTTTTACCGGAATTGAAAACCGTTATAATATCTTTGCCGACCTTCTTTATTTTTATCAACAAAAACTGGTTTATATTTTAATCATTCTTGCCATTGTCGGACTTATAATTTCCGAGAAAAAAAACAAAATCATTCCCCACTTTTTAACCGCCATCACCGCGTCCGCCGGCGGATTGATTTTGAATCTATTTATTAAATTTCCATCAGTAATAAATTATGAACAACAGGAATACGGCGCGAGATTATTTCAAATTGCGGAATATTTTCTATTGCCTCTTTGTTTTTTCGCTCTCGTTCCTTTTTTTGAAAAATTCCGCAAAGCCGGAAGAATCCCCAAACTTTTTTTCGCCATTGTCGCCGCGTCGCTTCTGACCGCGTCGCTTTATTTAACTTATCCGCGCATAGACCGTTATGAACTGAGCCATGCAATAAACACTTCGGCAAATGATATTTTAACCGTTAAAAAAATAGAAGAAATTTCTGCCGGAAAAGATTATATCGTCCTTGCCAATCAAGCAGTTTCCGCGGCCGCGCTTCAAGAATTAGGTTTCAAAAAATATTTCAAGGCCGCGCAGGGCGAAATGTTTTATTACCCCATTCCCACCGGCGGACCGCTTTACCAGTTTTATTTAGATATGGTTTATAAAAATCCGTCGCGAAAAACAATGGAAGAAGCAATGAAACTCGCCGGAGTCAAAGAGTCGTATTTTATCCTGAACGGTTACTGGACAAATTCCGATAGAATCCTTGAAAAAGCGCAAAAAGAAGCCGATTCTTGGTCTGTAATAAGTTCGAAAAATACTTTCAAAAACGAAGATGGCACGCTTGACAATCAGGCGGTTTTTGTGCTAAAGTATTCTATCAAGTAGAACATTAAAAATAAGGAAAAAAAATGAAAATTCTGATAACCGGACTCGGAAATTCGGGAAAAAGCACACTCAGAGAAAGATTAGCGGAATTTTGCTTAAAAAACCATCTTTTGCATCAGACATTTGATTGCGATCATGATCGTCAAAAAATGCCATCAAAAGATGAATTTGAGAACGACACAACTTACTTTATTGAAGATGTGCACGGCTTAATCTCGGAAGCATTTTATCCAATTGATTTCTATGATAAAATCTACTACGTTCTGCCAAGCCGGTTCACTCATTTGCGTTTATGGCTCTTTAGAATGTGGACATGGTTCAAACGCGGAAATTTCGGATTTGACCCGGACACTAAAATCAGCGACGGCTGGCGCGGAAGCGGAATCCCTTGCGATACCAATAATCTCCACCCGATTTTCAAAGAGCTGAAAAAATCATTCAAGTGGCGCCAAAATTGGATTTTAAACGACGAAATATCACTTAAAAAATCCGGCAAACCGGTGATAATCGTTACTCCCAAAATCAGCATCAGAAAAAGAAAAATCGTCTTCTGTTTCAAAGATGAATCCGCTGACTGGCCTAATGTTCTTTAAACTCAAAGTCCCTCGCAGTATTACGGGGGACTTTTTTATTATAAAGTTAAAATCTTATCTACGTAATCGCCTACATTTATTTCGGTAAATTTTATCTCCGGCAATTTTTCTCTATTCTCCAAAAACCATTTTATTTTTTCCATAAAACTATTTTCATCGCCCGTCTCAAACAAAAATTCCCTCGGAACAATTTCCGGAATCCCGCCAATATCGGAAGCTAAAACCGGAATATTTCTCAAAAGACTTTCAAAAATAACTGTCGGTGAATTTTCATAACACAAAGACGGGACAATTGTCAGGATGATCTTTCTCCATATTTCTTCCACATCGCTTCCGGTTTTTCTGCCGTAGATTATAAAACGGACGTCCCCTTCCGTTATCTTTTTTATTTCCTCTAATTTTTCGCCGTTGCCAACAATATGAAAAATGAAATTCAAAGATGACTTTTTAAGCGCGTTCGCGGCGAAAATGACTCCTTTATGGTTTTCAATCTGGCCCAAAAAAAGAATATTAAACACACCGTCATCCTGAACCGCAGTGAAGGATCTCATACCTTGGGGTGGCATTCCTCGCTGTAGCTCGGAATGACTCACGGGGTTCGACGCTATCATCTTTTTTGATTTCGGAAAAAAACCTTTTTCAACATAAAAATCCAAAAGCCATTTTGACGGCGAGATTACAACGGCCGGGCTTCCGAAAAGCGCCCGACAGATTTTCTCATACCAGGAATATGGCCATCTTGCGGGACGGATATATTCGTCCCCTACATTTTTTATAATCAAACCGCTTGGCACCGAGAGCTGAACATCGTGAAGCGTGTGAATGTGATTTATCCCCAAAGATTTTATGGCAAGCGGAATTAAAAATCCCAAACCCATTAAATTATGAGTCCAGACAATATCTGGTTTTTCTTTTTTTAAAATCTTTCTGATTGCAAAAAAACCGCGCAGATTAAAAACATCAAATATGTGCCAGATTAAACGGAAAAACATTCCGTGCTTTGACAAATATTCATACCGACATATATTCAGCGGTTTCAACACAAAACGTTGGCAAAGGGCACCTTTGACAGTGCTGTCAAAGGTGCCCTTTGCCAAACCCAAAGAAATAACAAAAACTTCGTGACCTTTTTCTTTAAGCCCATCGGCAATTGTTTTTACAACCGTTTCCGCGCCTCCGCGCGCGTTTTCAACGTAAAGATTATTGATTAAACAGATTTTTTTATTTTTATAAATTTCAATCAGCTTTCCCCCTACTTTTTTATAACTGTATTTTTCTTCAATATTCTTTCTTGAATTGGCTCCCATTTGTTTTCTTAAATCTTCATTTTCCAAAATAGAATTTATCTTTTCCGCCAGATTATCCGCATTTTTCGGTTCAGCTAAAAATCCGTTATCCGATACCAGCGTCCGCACACCAAAAAGTTCGGATGCCACAACCGGCGCGCCACATGCCATTGCTTCCAAAATAACTATTCCAAACGCTTCGGACTTATCAATTGACGGCAGAACAAAAACATCGGCCAGATTATAAAACTTGGGCAAATCTTCGCGACTTGGCGAGCCGGCAAAAATCACCTTTTCTTTTATTCCCAGCCGTTCCGCCATTTTTTCATACTCTTCTTTTAGATTTCCGCTTCCAACAATAATTAACCGTACGGGACGCAGATCTGCGTCCCCTACCAAAATTTTAAACGCCTCCAATAAATACGAAAGCCCTTTGAAATAATGCGCGCTATCCAAACCGCCGACAAACAAAATTATTTTTTCATCGGCGATGTTGAATTTTTTAAGCAATTCCGCATCTTTTTCTGCCGGATGAAAAAATTCATCATCAACGCCAATCTGAATTTCAACAAATTTTTCCGCGGTTTTTTCAATAATCTCCGCAATATTTGAATGCTTCACATAATCAATGCTCGTGACAATAATTTTATCGGCGGATGAGATGATGGATGGCATTATAAATTTAGTATGAAACGCGAAAATTTTTCCAAGCCACCCAGACCCAACAACGTCCATATGATATGTAATCACTATTTTTCCTTTAAATAGCCCCAATTTTTTCGCGAGCCAAACAATTTCCGCTCCGCCAAAAAATGGATAATGCAGATGCGCCACATCAAACTTACGAATTTTCCACAGCAACTGCGGAACAAACGACGCATTCCCAAATCTAAAAACCGGCTTCAAATTTTTTAATGGTGAGAAAACTTCAATATCAAAGCCGGCGGAAGATAAAACGCGCGCGTCATCAGCTGCGACGCGCCCTATTCCCCCGCCATAGGGCGGAAATACCGGTGTAATAATTGCGATTTTATTGGTCATTATCTTTTTGAAATTTATCCAAAGCTTCTTTTTCCGTTAATTTTGTTATCTTTTTTTCCATATTTTCCATTTTTACAAAAACGCGGAAAGACAAATAAAATAAAATAAAAATAGAAAAATAAACCGCCAAATCAACTCCGCGTCCAATTCCAACTTTCTCCGCCAAAATAGTGGTCGTTTGCGGCAGGGCTACCACAATCGCGGCCGCGATCCAAAAAATAATCCAAAAAACAAACCAGCCAACCGGAATGTCTTTTTTCCTGAATTTTATTATTACTCGCGAAAGCGCGAACAAGGCGAACAGCGCGAAAAATGCTTGAGCTAATAACATATTATTTATTTAGTCGTCTTAAAAATAACTTAAATGCCGTTTCAATGCCGACAAAAAAGTTTTGCCCTTTGGACATTGAATATTTTGTATAGACCGGTTTGATGGGAATTTCCGCGAGACGCAAATTTTTATTTTTTATCTCACTTATAATTTCCGAAGAAATTTCCATCCGGTTTGTCTTTAAATCAATAAGCTCGGCGGCGCGCTTTCCAAACGCGCGGAATCCCGATTGGCTATCTTTAACCCAAATTCCGAAAAGTATAAAAGTTATAAAATTGGCCGTAAAATTTGCCATCCGCCTTTTTGCGGGCATTCCTTTTTCCCCCATTCTAGTTCCAACAACAACATCCGCTTCGTCTTTTAAAATCGGCTCTGTCATTTTTTTTATATCCGCCGGATTATGCTGCCCATCCGCATCCAACGTAATAACAATTTCCGCTCCGCGCGACAATGCCGCTTTTATGCCAACCCGCAACGCGCTTCCCAGCCCGCAATTTACGCGCAAATTCAAAACCTTTGCGTCCAAACCGCGCGCGATTTCCAAAGTTCTGTCCGACGAACCATCGTTTACAACTAAAACTTCGTCCGCAAAACACAGGGTTTCGCGGACGATATTGCCGATTGTTTCTTGTTCATTATAGGCCGGAATAACTGCTATTATCTTCATATTTATTTTTATGCTCCAAGTATTGCCCTGTGCGCCTGCACATATTCTACTGTCTGACGGAGCCCGTCTTCCAAACCGACCAGCGGGAACCACCCAAGCTCATCCTTTGCCTTCCGGATATCCGGCAATCCAAGCTGAGTGATAAACGGCAAAGATGCTTCATGAACAATCTTAGAATTTGAATCGGTCATTTCAATAACTTTCTGCGCCACTTCTTCCAATTTAAACTCCACATCGCTTCCTAAATTTACCACATCTATGCCCGCAGGGGCTTCCATAAGTTTTATCAGACCGTCAATCACATCGTCAATATAGCAAAGCGAAGTTTTGAAATCATCGTCTCCGTAAATAACCAGGTCTTTGCCGTTTATGGCGTCAAGCACAAAATCCGGCACCATTTCACCGTCAAAAAGGCGCTGGCGAGGACCAAAAGTACGGAAAATTCTGGCAATGCGGGTATCAAGTTTGTGAACTTGTTTATAGGTTGCCGCCATCGTTTCGGAAAACCGTTTTCCTTCATCATAACAGGAACGTGGAGAAAGATGGTCAAAAAGTCCATAATCTTCTTCTTTGAATTTTCTGTTCTCCTGACGCGGACCGTAAACTACCGATGTTGAACAATGAACAAATTTTGATTTATATTTTACCGCCAAATCCAAAATATTTTTCATTCCCAAAGAATTTGCAAAAAGCGTATCCATTTTATATTTATCAAAATTTTTCGCCGAAGTGGGGCACGCCAGGTGATAAACTTCCTGCAAACCTGTATGCTCGATTTGAAACCTGTCCAGCTCTTTAAATTTTGTCAAATCAATCGGCTCATTAACATCCGCTTTTAAAAATTCAAAATTCTGATTTTGCAACAAGTGGTCAATATTTCTTTGCGTGGAATTTATCAGATTATCAATACAGATAACCCGCGCGTCTTTTAAAAGTTTTTCGCAAAGATGCGAACCGATAAATCCGGCTCCGCCGGTAACTAATATATTTTTAGGCATAAAAATCTAAAATTATAAATTTTAAATTATAAATTTTAAATCAAATCCGAATTTTCAAAAATTAAATTTTCAAACATGTCGTATTATGTCATCCTGAACCGCAGTGAAGGATCTCATACCATTCTTTATTGATGCAAGATTCCTCGCTGCGGCTCGGAATGACACGGGATGATAATTGATAAAATTGATAATTGAAAATTTAAAATTGATAATTCAATTAAAAATTTAAAAATTAAAATTGAAAATTTCACTTCCTCATTCCCGCCACAGAGATGCCGTTTTTAACATCTTTTCCGTACGCGGAAATATTTGAAATTAAAAGTCCTAATGAATTAAAAATTCTTAATTTTGAAGGATAACTCTCTGCCGGTCCGGTAAGAATTTCATCATGCCCATCCATATCAATGTCTATTGAAGCGACTCTTACTCCGCCTTTAAATCTCGTGTCGTAAGCATAAAAACTGATTCTTTCTTTCCCCTGCATATCAAAAACTTTTACCACCGAACTTCCCGTTCCTCCGCCCACCACAAGTTCTTCTTTTTTATCGCCGTCAAGGTCGGCAACTCCCAAATTAACTCCACCATGAAATTTATCCGGAAACGCCTTAAAATTGGAAAGATTATATCCATCATCGCGATAAACCGAAACCCGCGGGTCCCCGCCGGCTCCGGCGCCAACAACAATTTCCGGAAAATTATCCCCTTCAAAATCCACAATCGCGACTTTCACTCCACCCCTAAAAGTCTCGCCAAAAACCGAAAAACTTTTAACCAACGTTCCGTCGGCATTAAAAATTTTTACTTCCGGTTTCATTCCGGCTCCGGAACCGGTGATAATTTCCGCAATTCCATTTCTGTCCAAGTCCCCAGCCGCGACATAAATTCCGTTTCTCACATTTTGAGAATACGCGAAAAAACCGCCCGTCGCGACACCATCGTATCTAAAAATCCGAACGTGCGGCCCGCCACCCGGTCCGGCAGTGGTAATGATTTCAGGATACCCATCGCCGTCTATATCCGCGGACGCAATTTCAACTCCGCCTTTAAAATTTTTATTGTAAGCCATGAAACTTTTTATCTCGCGTCCTGCTGTGGAAAATATTTTAACCTCCGGAACTGCCCCTTTTAATGGCGCGGAAAGAATATAAGAATTAATCAATACTGAAATACTGGAAACATTTTCACCCCTCAATTCTCTGATTGCCGTAAGCGCATTAACTCTGCCGGAACCGAGTTTGCCTTTATAATCCGCGTTAATTTCATCAATGGAATTCGCGCTTCTCATTATCAATTCTGAAATTTCTTTCGCGCTCAAAGATGGCCGGAGCGCCCACAAAAGCGTGGCAATTCCGGAAACCTGCGGCACAGCCACAGAAGTCCCTGTCCAATATCCCTTGGCATAATCGGTAAATCCAAGATTCGGTCTATAGGCAACCGTACTCCAAAGACCGACACCAGGAGCCGCGACATCAATGCATTTATGTCCATAACTTGAAAAATAAGCGCGCTGGTCAAGCGGGTCAAGCGCGGTCACCCCCAAAATCCAGTTATCCCCATTCGGACCATCGTAACATACCGGGTACATTGGATTTGCATCCATATTAAAACCCCTTGAACCGCTAACATCGTTTCCGGCGGCAGCAACTATCAGCATTCCGGCATTGTGAGCTCGTTCAATCGCTGATTCCAAGGTCTTGTTATAAGAAAAACCAACAAAACTCAAATTCAAAATATCCGCTTTTTTGACAATAGCGTAATTTATGGCATCCACCACATCTTTTGCGTCTCCGGATCCATCACTTGCAAGCACCCGCAAAGGCATAATGCTCGCATTCCAAGCCACGCCGGCAATCGCCAAATCGTTATTTCCTTCAGCGCCCAAAATTCCGGCAACTATCGTGCCGTGATTTACTCCAAGTTTTGTCCAGCCCTCTTTAAACCGCGGATTCGGGTCGTTATCCTTTTCCACAAAACTCCAGCCGTTTATATCGTCTATATAACCATTTCCGTCATTATCGCGCCCGTCGCCGGCAATCTCACCCGGATTTTTCCAAATATTGTTTTTTAAATCAGGATGAGTTATATCCACTCCCGAATCAAGAAGCGCGATTACCACATCTTTTGACCCCGTGGAAAAATCCCAAGCGTTTGTCGCGCCGATTTGTTCCAAGTGCCATTGTTTTGGGAAATCCCAATCGTTGGTGTGAATTGTTGCCATTTGATAGATTGCATCCGTTTCCGCGTATTCAACATTCTCTTCTGACCCGACGCGCGCGATTGTTTCTTCAACAGTTTCATACGGAAAGACAGAAACCCTGTGGACTTCGTCATCGCCCACGAATTTAGCCAGAATTATATCTTGTCTGTATTCCCCTTCTCCGCCAACCGACGCATTTATTTCATTAACCCAAACCACCTGTGGCAAAAACATTGCCACCATC
Source organism: uncultured Gammaproteobacteria bacterium (assembly GCA_964525225.1). Taxonomy (GTDB): domain Bacteria; phylum Patescibacteriota; class Patescibacteriia; order DYHP01; family DYHP01; genus CAZGDX01. The sequence continues at coordinate 3,072 of CAZGDX010000026.1, read as the reverse complement.
GCCGCGATTACATAAATATTTAAAATTTTTATGCCTAGTTTACGCATAATTTACCTTTAAAGCATAGCACAAGCGCGCTCTATTGACAAATATCAAAAAAATAATAACAAGACGCGGCATCACAATCTGTTTCACATCAAACCGCCAGATTTTCTCCGCGTCCGAGACGAAGCACATCGCTTTGCCATCAAATATCACAGAAGTTTGAGAAAAATAAAAAAGAGCGCCACCAGATAAGCGCTCTTTTTTAAAATTTAATTTACTCTTCGTGCCTTCCGCTTTCGGGTTTGATTTCCGATAATAAAACATTCTCCACAATAATTCCGCGCGGGGAAAAAATACGCACAAGTTCATTTTTGGTTTCAGTTTCAACATCGCTCCGTTTCAACGAAACAATATCATGGCTGTTGTATTTTGAAATAATCATTCTCATTCTGCTCTGAATTGTCGGCCGGACAATCTTTTGCACAAAATCTTCACCGATTGTCTGCCAGATTATCGGAATTTGCGTTATGTCCAAACGCAACAAAATCGTGCCTTCCAAAACAATCCGCCTGCCGTCAAAAGTAAGCGCGCTTATCGGAATATCTCCAAGCCCGTAAATATTTTGCGGATTAAAACCATTGGCAATGGCGTATTCCAAGGTCTGCGTATTAAAAAGCTTGGCTTTTTGCCAGAACGGAATTTTCAAATGAAGCCCTGGAGACAAAACCTTTCTAAGCACTCCCCTTCCCAAGTCGTAAACGCAAGCAACATAACCCGGCGGGACATGTATAAAAAGCCCCTTTAGAACATCTTCCATCACGAACGAATATACTATTTTATCCAATGAATCCGCGGCCATAATTTATATTTCAACGGTTTGCGTTTTGAATTTTGACACTACTGCCATCACTATAAACGAAAAAATGATTGAAGTCAAGATAAAAAGGGACTTTACCATCGGAAGATAATAAAGAATTAAAAAAGTAAAAAACGGGAACGCGTAGCGGTAAACTACTTCCGAATTCTGCAAAATTGATTTGCGCCCGTCCTGCTCGAACTTAATTTCTAAAAAAAGAATAATCGCCACAATCGCGCTCCAATAAATGCTTCTCTGCCCCAAATCAAACCCGAAAAACACAGTATTCACATAATCAGGAACATAAACCCACGAATAAAGATTTTCAAATTTATGCATATTTATTCCCCCCATAAACACCTGATACAGCACCACCAAAACCACACCTTGAATAGCGAGAGTTATGCTTTTTGCCCACGGACTTACGCTATTTTTACGGAGCAAGTCGCGGATTATTTCGCGCTTTTTAACCGGGTCGGTATAACGGTCGTCAAGAATTGACGTCACCTTTTTATCCAATTCCATATACTTGCCTTTGCCCTTTTCGGAAATTACCGTAAGAGGAAGCATAACCAGGCGAAGCAATATGGTCAAAATAATAACCGCCATTCCCAAACTCCCGCTCGTGAAATAGTCATAAATAAAAATCAAAACATTGACAAGCGGGTCGTAAAGAAAATTCTGCCAAAAAAAATGTATCATAATTTAGTCAAAAAAAAGGATTTTGCAATCCTCCTATTTAATTCTATCATATCCGGCGGTTCTTGACAAAAAAATAAAACCGGCAAATCTTTGCCGGCACAATGATGTCCTAAACCGTTTTTTTGTTTTTTTGATAATCTTGCATTGATGACAAGACAACAAACCAGACATTTCCAACTTTTTCTCCTTCAATTGTTTTATTTTCAAGCAATCTGCGCAATTCGCTGAATTTAAAACCAAAATATTTTGCCGCTGTCGCAAAAGGAATTACGGAAAACATAAAACCGGCGCTTTTTACCGCTTTCTCGTGTTCCGGAGCGGCAATGATATTTTGCGCGATACCAGCCCTTCTGACAACATCATCCAACACCTTGCGGCACAAACTATTTTGCGGAAAGCGCATAATGATTTTTAAAAGTTCAAAAAAATTTCCCCTTCCATCGCCTTCCGGGTCGTCGGCAATTAATTTCTGAATTGTTTTAACCGCATTTTGTTCAGATTGAGATAAACTTTTTAATAAAACGGCTTCACCGGACAAAAGAACATGCGTTTTTCCCATTTTCTCACTCCTTATTTTTATATTCTTGCATTTTTATGTTAATGAACCAAAAGCTCTTCAACCATCAATGGATTGTCCATTAATTCTTCAACCACTTTTTCCATTTTCATTCTTCGCGAACCTTTTACCAGAATCAAATCGCCTTTTTTGATTCTATCTTGCAAAAATTTTCCTGCGTCATCCGAAGTTCCGAAATGAAAAATTCTGTCTTCGTCCATTCCGATTTTTGTTGCCGCGTCCACCGCTTCTTTCATTTTTTCGCCAACAGCGACAAAAACATCAATTTTGCTTTCCGCCACGATTTCGCCTATTTCTTTATGCGCTTTCTCCGTGTAATCTCCAAGTTCAAGCATATCCCCGAGCGCGGCAAACCGTTTGTTATTTTCCGCAAGCGGTATAAGTCCGAGCATCTCTATTGCCGCTTTCATTGAACGCGGAGAGGCATTGTAAGAATCGTCTATGATTGTTGTTTTTTTAATCCCGGAAATCAGATTCATCCGTCCCGGCGAAAGTTTTAATGTCTCAAGCCGCTCTATGGATTCCAATAAATTAAATCCGTAAATTTTTGCGACCGCCACGGCCGCAAGCGCTATGGACGCAAGCTGAAAACCGACAGTTCCGTTTATTATTGCCGGCATCATTGTTTCGCCGTCCAAAATTTTAAAAGAAATTCCGGTCGGCGCGTTTCCGCCTTTTGCAAATACGAATTTCGGATCCGAAATCCTGACATTCGCTTTTTTATCATAGCCAAAATAAATTATTTTAGCTTTTGTTTCGCGTTCCATTTTTTTTACGTTTTCATCATCCGCGTTCAGAACCGCCACGCAATTCTTCCCGAGTTTTTTTAAAATTGCCTGTTTTTCCCGCGCGACGCCTTTTAAATCTTCAAATTTTTCAAGATGAGTTGGCGCCACCGCGGTAATAACCGCGACTTTGAGTGGCACAAAAGACGCCAGATATTCAATATCTC
>CAZGDX010000025.1:0-12616 GCA_964525225.1 uncultured Gammaproteobacteria bacterium | reverse complement strand
CGGATTTTGTCCAAAAGGTACCGTTTTAAAAACACCAAGCTCGCTTGGTGTTTTTTTGTATCTAAAAATGATGTATAATGTAGAGGTATGCCCAGTAGTAAAAATTCGAGAAGAGAACGGGTTTTGCTTTAACTGGGCAGTTTAGATTAAATAAATTCGTAAAGAAAATAAGTGTTTGTAAGTTAAAAAATTTAAACACTCAAATTATACTACTGGGTATGGAACATTTGGAACCGAGGAAAAGAATCAGAAAAATTAAAAAGATAATTGAGGTGCCGTATAATAATCTTTTTATCACGGCATTGATTTTGGTGATTGCTTTTTTGTTCGTGGAACTTTTGGCGCGGATTTACAATCTTTATGAATACTGGCCGATTATTGATGTCCCGAGCCATTTTTTTGCCGGGATGGCGGTTGCTTGCGTATTTTTTTGGATAATCTCGCTATCGCGGGTGAAACACAAAAGAACAACCGCGACTTTTTTGACATTGGTTATTGCCGGCGTTTGGGAGGCGCTTGAAATTTTGGAAGAAAAAATAACGCCGTTTGCCGTGCCGCCGTTTTTGCGGGATTATTTTTTCTGGGATGGTTTTTGGGATATTATTGTAACCGCAATGGGCGGAATTTTTATCTTTTTAGTTTTAAAATTATTAAAATCAGAAACCAAATTATACGACCATAATTTGGAGGTCTAATTAACTAATTGAAAATTTTATGAGAATAAAACAAAAGTCAATTTATTTTTTAACGGCGGTTGCGTGCTTATTGGCGATTATCGCGCCTGCCGGAGCGGCTACGCCGACTACCTTGACTTTAACCAATACTTCCGGCGATATAGTCCAAACAACGATTACCGGCGCCGTCGGAAGCAGTATTCAGCTTTCTTTTTTGCCTCCGGGCGCGACTTCAATGACAACCGTTGTTTTTGGCACTACAGACGGAGGCGGAAATTATTCCACATCAATCAGCAGCGGAGGATATGGAATTCCGGCCGGTTCTCCGGTTTTTGCCACGATAAACGGCGTTCAATCGGCAATGACGTTGTGGCCAACTTATACAAGTTCGCTTACTTTGAGCCAGACAAGCGCGTCAATTGCCTTAGGGCAGAGCATTACGATAAACGCTTCAAATTCCGTTTCTTTGGCTTCAAACAGCGCGCCGGAAAAAATCACCACTTCCATAAGCGGAAGCCAGATAACAATTACCGGCGCGGGCAATGGTTCGGGCGCGTTGATATTTTGCGGGGCGAATTCCGGATGCAAATCCATTGCCGTGGAAGTCGGCGCGTCAAGCGGACAATCCCAGGTGTCTTTCAGCCAGAATAATTTTACGATGACCTTGGGACAATCCAAAAATGTTATCATCAGTGGTTCATCCAGCGGTTACAGATTAATTTCAAATTCAAATTCCGCGGCGATAGATGCCGGAATTTCCGGAACAAGCAGTGTGATTTCGCTTTATGCCAAAGCGGCCGGAGTTGTTAAAATTAATGTCTGTTCCATAGAATCCAACACTAATTGCGCCGATTTGAATTTAACAGTTGTGGATAATGTCACATCCGCGCTGACATTCAGCCAAAACAATTTAGTTCTTACTGCCGGTTTAACGCAAAATGTGACAGTTTCCGGCGGACCAGGAGGCGGTTATTATATATTGTCAAATTCAAATTCCGGCGTGGCGGTGGCCGCGATTTCGGGAAATACCGTTACGGTTACCGGCGGAACCAGTCAAGCATCGGGCGTTATTACGGTTTGCTCCACCTCGGTCAATAATATCTGCGGCAATTTAAATATTACTTTGGTCAGTAGCGCTTCCGCGATCCCTTCCGCCACTGTTCTTTCTTTCAGCCAAAATGTTGTTTCTATCGCCAAAGAAGATTCGTCCAACGTAACAGTTACCGGAGGAGGCGACGCGGGATATTCCATATCTTCCAATACAAATCCGGGAGTGGTAACTGCCAGCATCAATGGCGCGAGCAATATTGTCGCGCTTTACGGCAATGCCGAAGGTTCGTCCATAGTTACTGTTTGTTCGGCTTCTGCCAGCGCGGTTTGCGCCAGTATTTATGTGACTGTTGGTCCGGCTTTACCGACCATTACGCTTAATCCGGGTAGTGTGTCTCTTGTTGCGGGAGGAAGTTTTTTTGTGAATATCACCGGAGGAAACAGTAATAGCATTATTTATTCAAACAGCAACCCCGAGTCCGTTTCCGCGCGTCTTGTTAATAACAATACAATGATTCTTTTGAACGCGGGTTCGGTTCCGGGTTCGTCAAGTATTGTAGTTTGTCCGTCTGAAGTCAACAACCATCATTGCGCCACTTTAAGCGCGACATTCGCCAGCACATCCGCGGGTAATCAGAACGCGGCGCAGGTTTCCGTGAGCGCGGGTCAGCTGATTAAGGCATCAACCGCGTCGGTATATTATCTTGCTTCAAATGGAAAGAGATATGTATTTCCGAACGAAAAGACATACAAAACATGGTATTCGGATTTTTCTTCGGTAAAAAAGATTACAGACGCGGAGCTTGCCGCGATTCCGATTGGCGGAAATGTCACTTACCGTCCAGGAGTAAAAATGGTTAAAATCACCACCGACCCGAAAGTATATGTCATTGACAGCCATGCCACGCTCCGCTGGATTACAAGCGAAGCGGTTGCCATCGCGCTTTACGGCACAAATTGGAATAAAATGATTGAGGATATTCCGGACGCGTTTTTTTCCAACTACACGATAGGCGCGAATATAAATTCGGCTTCTGACTTTTATCCGCCGTCCGTAAGCGCCAACGCTTCGTCCATCAACGCGGAAAAAGGATTTTAGATTAAAATACACATCATTACAAAAGTTTAAAGCGGGGTTATTTTATCTTTTTCTTTGTAAAAATAATAAATAAAATAAAAACCCGCCAGCTGGAATGTGGCAGGTTGGAAACCGGGTGGTTTCGCGTTATACAATGATACTCATAATGGAGGGAAGCCCAAAGATTACCATAAAGTTCCAAATTGCGTGAGCGGCGACACAGCTCCAGTAGGAGTTGTTGTTCTTGAGATAAATCCAGGCGAAGAATAGTCCGCCGACGCCCTGAATCAAAATGCTGATTACGCCGTAGCCATGGCACCAGCCGAACCAAATCGCGAACGCGACCGCGGTGATGCCGACGATGCTCATCTGCGCGCCCGTGTTTTTCGCGATTCCAGTCAGGAGTTGCGCCAGCCGGATAGGCGCGAGCCGGAAGCAAAATTCCTCCCAAAGAGGAGCCATCACGCAGGCAAGAAAGAAAAGCCAAAGTGGATTATTCATAAGAGAAAAAGGAAGCGGGCCGGAAGCCATGCTGACGGAAAGCGGAGTCATGATGTTGCGGATTTGTTCGGAATCATAATTGGCTATACGGGTCAGGAAGAGCAGGAAAAAGAACAGATACACAAGGTCAAGGGAGAAAATGGCGAAAACGTTCAGAATTTTGCTGCTGACGGTGTGCGTTTTGGAAAAATCAAAGAATTTCCATAAATCATTGGAAAAATCAGTGATTTTGTTCAGCAATGCAGCCGCGCGTTTTAATCCGCGGTCTTCGTCTTTTTTGTCTTTTTCATCAATTTTTTCTTCAACTTGTTTTTCAGCGGGACGATTTTTTTTAGACACGTTCTTTCTCCTTTCGCCCTCCAGCTTTACGCAAAGAAGGGTTTTGTTTTTTTGCGCTTTTAGGCGCAAAATCGGCTTTTTATTTTTAATGTTCAGATTGTTTTAACTTAACATATATGGTTTAAAATAGCAAATTTTTCGCGGTTTTGTGGTATAATTTATTTAGAAGTAAAATTTTAAGCTCAAGATATGTTTAATAAAAAATTTGATTTTGCGGTTTTGGGCGCTACGGGAATGCAGGGGCGGATTGTCACAAAAGACCTGCTGAAAAGCGGGTATTCTGTGTTGCTTTGCGGACGGGATAAAAAGCGTGTGGAAAAAATTTTAAAAAAATACCGCCATACCGCGTTTGAATATATAGAAATGAAGCAATGGGAGAAGGTGGCGCGGATAATAAAAAAATCAAAAGCGTCTGTGTGTGTGTCGTGCGTTGAGGGAGATTGGAATTTAAACGCTTTGAAAGCTTGTATAAGAGCGGGGGCGCATTGTGTGGATTTAGGTTCGGAAATTTGGATGACGAAAGAACAGCTGGAAATGGCCAGAGAATTGAAGAAAAAAGGTTTAGTGGCTATAACCGGCGCCGGTTCGGTTCCCGGAATTGGAAATGTGATGCTCCGGCACGCGGCGCAAAAATTTGATAGAATTTATGATATAGAAGTTGGATTTTCTTGGGATTCAAATATAAAACAGTTTGTTGTTCCGTTTTCAATACAAAGCATTACCGAAGAATTTATGGACCCGGCTCCTGTGGTAAAAGACGGCAGATTCAGGAAAGTTATTCCGCTTAAAACAATCCGCGAAGTTAATCGCCGGGCAATCGGAAAACAGCGGGAATTTATAGTCAGGCATCCGGAAACATTTACCTTTTGGCATTATTTTAAGGACAAAGGAGTAAAAAATATAACATTTTACGCCGGTTTTCCGCCCCATTCTTTTGAAAAAATAAAGACACTGATAGATTTGGGATTGGCAAGTAAAAGGGAATTAAATTATCAGGGAATGAAAATTAAGCCGATAGATTTTATTACCGAGATTTTAAAGGATGTTAAATTTCCAAAAGGATATGAAGAAATTGAGAATTTGTGGATTTTGGCTGAAGGAATAAAAAATAAAAATCCAAAGAAAATTTTAATGGAATGTATCGTGCCAACGTTGCACGGATGGGAAGACGCCGGGTGCAATATAGACACCGGAATGCCCGCAAGCATTATGGCGCAAATGGTAAAAAATGGGGTAATAGACGAGTATGGAAGCTTTGCTCCTGAAGCCATTATTCCGGCAGAACCATTCTTTAAAGAGCTTCGCAAAAGAAAAATGGTTGTTTATGAAAATGGAAAAATAATTAACTGAAATAAATAAGGAGGAAAATGCTTGAAAATCAAAATCATCATTGCGGAAGAACCGCCGGCGGAAACGCCATTTCGCGCGCGCCTGTTGTCGCGTCCGGTTTTACTGTCGGGCAAACGGAAAATTATATCCGGAAATCAATCAAAAATTTTGACACGATAAATTATATTTATATTGTTGATGAAAAAGAAAAACTTCGCGGAGTTATTTCCATCAAAGATTTATACCGCTTGCCGAAAAACAAGAAAATCGCGGATTTGATAAAAAAACAAAAGATTATTTCCGTAAAGGCGGAAGCAAGCCGGGAAGAGGCGGCAAATTTGGCGTTTCAACATAATATAAAAGCGGTTCCGGTTCTCCAAAACGGAAAATTTATCGGAATAATTCCGAACGATAAAGTTCTTTCCATTTTACATAAAGAATTTCATGAAGATATTTTGCAGCTTGCCGGCGTCCATAAAGAGCATTTTTTGTATGATAATGTTTTGGAAATTCCTTTTTTAATCGCCATCAGGCACCGTTTGCCTTGGCTTTTCGTCGGTTTAATCGGCGGAATTTTGACTGCCGAAATAATCGGCGTTTTTGAAAAAACATTGGAAAAAAATTTAGCGCTCGCGGCTTTTATACCGTTGGTTGTGTATATGGCGGGCGCGGTTGGCACTCAGCTGGAAGCGTTTATCATCCGCGATTTCGCGGTTTTCAGAAAATTGGATTTTGTCCGCTATTTTTTCAGACAGTTCTTGATTGTCTTTACAATGTCGGCTATTCTTGGATTGGCGCTAGGAACTATTAGCATAATTTTATATGGCGACGCAAAGATTTCTTGGGTCTTGACCGCGGCAGTCGTCAGCGCGTCTGTTTCATCGTTATTTACGGGGCTTATGGTGCCATTTATTTTCCGCCGGATGAAATTTGACCCGGCAAACGCCAGCGGACCGACAGCTATGATTGTTCAAGATATTTTGAGCGTTTTAATTTACTTTTTGATAGCTAACGCGATTTTGTGATTAAATCCCGCGACGAACAATTTAGGATTCTTTTTCCAAACGAGCCGGCTTTTAGGATAAAACAAATCAGGTCGGCTGCATTTAATTTTAAGGCAAACGGATGGGAGGATGTTACCAATCTATCAAAAGAAATCAGGGAAAAGGCCTCAAAGCAAATTCCTTGGATATCTTTAAAGGAAGTTAAAATTTTGGAAAGCGCGGATAAAGGCGCCTCCAAAGCATTGCTTGAAACCGAAGATGGGCTTCGCTTGGAAACGGTTTTAATGAAGAACAAAAGAGGCGAGTGGACAATTTGCGTTTCTTCGCAAATCGGATGTCCGATTGGTTGCGCTTTTTGCGCCACCGGAGCCATGGGATTTAAAAGAAATCTGATAAGCGATGAAATTGTTGACCAGTATCGTTTTTGGCGGAAATTTTTAGAGGTGGGACGAATCAGCAATATTGTTTTTATGGGAATGGGCGAACCAATGCTTAACTACAAAAATATTAAAGAAGCGGTAAAAACCACTTTGGAATTTACCGACCTTGGCCCGATTAAGATTACTGTTTCAACCTCCGGAGTTTTGGAGCAGATGGAAGCAATGATGCAAGATGAAGAATGGCCCCCCGTGCGGATTGCCATATCGCTTCACGCGCCAAATGAAAAAAAGCGCAAAAAATTAATTAAACAAACGCCGCCGGATTTTTATAAGCGCCTGTTGGATTGGTCAAAAAATTACAACAAGTCCGCCAGCCGCAGACAGCATTTAACTTTTGAGTATCTTCTGATTGACGATGTCAACGACAGCGAGGAAGACGCGCGCGAGCTCGCGAATTTTATTTTGAAAACAGGACTTAATAAAATAAATTTAATACCCTATAATATTATTGCTGGAAGTAAATTTTCACGGAGCCAGAAAGAAAAAGTTTCGGCATTTAAAAAAATAATTTCCAGCCGGGGAATTGATATCACCGAACGCCATTCGCTCGGCGGAGATATTGACGGGGCGTGCGGACAACTGGCGGGAAAATAAAATAGAAATAGACCCCCACAAATCTATACCACTCCGCCAGTTGGCGAATACGCACGAATTAGAAAATTATTTATTAGTGCGGATTGGTGATAAAAATTAGTGGAAGTTTTGTACCTTATGCAAAAACCCTACATAAAAAAACTTTATAAAATCGGAAAATTCACGGTATGGGTTGTGGATGGAAATTATATTCGCAAATATATTGAAAAAGAATTTACAAATTGCGGACAACCGCTTCGTTTTAAAAAAATACCGAAATGGGAGTTGTGGCTTGATAAGGAATACGCGCCGGGTGAAGAAAGATTTTATACGGATTATATACTGGCGGAATGGAAATATGTGGATATGGGGTTAAAATACGAAGATGCGCTAAAAAAAGCCAATATAATTGAAAAAAGGGAGCGGGCAAAATCAAAAATGGGCATATTGGCAAAAACCAAAAAAAGAGCTGCGCATAAAAAAATTTACAAACAAAAACTGAAATCGTATTCAAAAGGAGTTGATGTGTGGATTGTGAACGGGGAAATGGTGCGGGATTTGTTTTACATAGATTTTACCGAAGGCGGGCATGATTTGGTTTATGATTTCGTGCCTAACGGCGAGGTGTGGATAGATGACGACATTGGTCCGAAAGAAAGAAAATATATAATTTTCCACGAGATTTTTGAAAGATGCCTGATGATAAACGGGAAAAATTATAATGAAGCCCACAAAGCCGCGAGTTGTTCGGAATACAAAGGCAGGCATAATGCCGCGTTTTTTAAAAAAAATTTAAACGATGTTTTTAAAAAAACGCAAAAATTAAAAATGTGCTATAATAAAAGCGTATGATTAAAAATAAAGAATTTGAAGACAAACACGGAAAAACTATTTTTTCATGGGAAATTGAAGGAATAGAAAAATACGAACGCGGAGTATTGTGGTATGTTGCCGCAGGTTTGATTGGCGCGGCGCTTTTAGTTTTTTCTATCTGGACCGCTAATTTTCTTTTCGCGGTAATCGTTTTGATGTTCGCGGTTATCACAATAATTAATGAAATGAAAAATCAGGTTTATATAGAATGTAACATAATGGAAAATGGCATAATGCTCGGCAAGCAGCATTATCATTGGAAAGAGATGGAAGATTTTTGGATGGTCTATCAGCCGCCGGATGTTAAAACTCTTTACTTGGAATTAAAAGGCGTGAGGCCGCGTTTAAGCATTCCGTTAAACAGCCAGAATCCGAATAAAATAAGGGAGTTTTTGCGGAAATATGTGAAAGAAGATTTGGAACGCGAACAAGAGCCGATTTCCGAATACATCGGCAGAGTGCTGAAAATATAAAAAATGAGGACGCCAACCGGCGCCCTCTTGATTTTTAGCTAAAAATAGTTTATTATATATATTAAAGTTATGCCTGAACAAAATAAAATCCGCAATTTTTGCATTATCGCGCATATTGACCACGGAAAATCAACTTTATCCGACCGGCTTTTGGAATACACGAAGACCGTGGAAAAACGCAAAATGCGCGAGCAGTTATTGGATTCAATGGATTTGGAACGCGAAAGGGGAATTACCATCAAATTACAGCCGGCCAGAATGGAGTATCAAGGATACATCTTGAATTTGATAGATACCCCCGGTCACATTGATTTTAATTATGAGGTCTCCCGTTCGCTTGCCGCGGTTGAAGGGGCGATATTGCTCGTGGATGCCACGCAAGGCGTACAGGCGCAAACACTCGGCAATCTTTATTTGGCAATGGAGCAGAATCTGGTTATTATTCCGGTTGTAAATAAGATAGATTTGCCGGCCGCGCAAGTGGAAGAAACAAAATCGGAAATTGTCGCGCTTTTGGGATGCAAGAAAGAAGATATTTTGACGGCTTCCGGCAAAACAGGCGCCGGTGTTCAGGAAATTGTGGAAAAAGTCATTGAACTTGTGCCGCCGCCCAAAGGCGAAAAAAACAATCCTCCCCGCGGCTTGATTTTTGATTCAAAATACGACGATTACAAAGGCGTAATTGCGTTTGTTCGTGTGGTTGACGGTTCGTTTGAATCCGGCAACCGCGCGCGGATGATTATGACCAAAACCGAATCGGAAATCACCGAGCTTGGATTTTTCAAGCCCCAATTAGTTTCCGGAAAACGTTTGGAATGCGGGGAAATCGGCTATATTGCCACAGGATTAAAAGATATTGAAGGATGCCGGGTTGGCGACACGATAACCATTGCCGGTTTTGGCGGCATTGAAGCGCTTCCCGGATATAAAGAAGTAAAACCAATGGTTTTTGCCGGACTTTTTCCGAAGGAGGGCCACGATTTTGAACATCTGCGCGAAGCAATGGGAAAACTGAAATTAAGCGATGCCGCGCTTTATTTTGAACCTGAACGTTCCGAGGCGCTCGGTCTTGGTTTCAGATGCGGGTTTTTGGGGCTTTTGCACTTGGAAATAGCCAAAGAACGTTTGAAACGCGAGCACGATATGGATTTGGTCATTACCACGCCGTCCGTTGCTTATAAGATTTTTACAACTGATGGAAAAGAAAATATCATAAAGTCCGCTATGGATTTGCCTGACCAATCCAGAATTTCAAAAATAGAAGAGCCCTGGGTGAAATGCGATATTATTTCGCCAAAAGAATATATGGGCGGGATTATGCAGCTCGTAATGGATAAACGCGGAAAATATATCAATACCGAATATCTCACCAGCGGAAAAACAGAGCGGTCAATTTTGCACTACGAGCTCCCGCTTTCCGCCATTTTGGTTGATTTTTACGATAAATTGAAAAGCGCCAGTTCCGGCTACGCGTCATTGAATTATGAATTTTTGGAATATCGGGAGGCGGACATCGTCCGGCTTGAGATTTTGGTTGCCGAAGAACCGGTAGGCGCGCTTTCATCTTTGGTTTACAAGGACGAAGCATACAGAGTCGGGAGGAAAGTTGTGGAATCGCTTAAAGACGCCATTCCGCGCCAGATGTTTGAAATTAAACTGCAAGCCGCCTTGGGAGCAAAAATTATCGCGTCCGAACGCATTCCGGCAATGAAAAAGGACGTTATCGCCAAGCTTTACGGTGGAGATGTTACCAGAAAAAGAAAGTTGCTTGAGAAACAGAAAAAGGGGAAAAAGAAAATGAGAGCGCAAGGCAAGGGAAGTGTGGAAATTCCAACCGAGGCGTTTCTGGCAGTGCTGAAGAAATAATCGGTTCTTTAAAATCAGAGAGAGGGCAAAAAAATGAAAGAAATATCCGAAGGACAGTATGCTGCTTGCGAAGAATTACGGATGTTAATTCAAAAATTTGGATGCGAAGCGGAAAATGTCGGAATTGATTCGGATTTAGAAAGCGGAAAGGAATTTATCGCCGTGATTAATCTTTGTGGAAAAGAAGCGGATATTGTGAGTTTCCAGCAATTTATCACCAATGAAGAACATGGCAAGATTAACGGTTTTCCGGTACAATTCTTTTTTCGTGAGACATTGCACTAAAAAGCGGAGAAAAAGAAAATGACCAAAGCCGAAGAATCGATTGAAAAATTGGTAAAATTGGCGCAAGAATCGTATCAGTGCAAGATTGAAGCGTGTGTTGGCTATTTTCCGATTGGCAGGAACGAATATATTGAAATTACCGCCATTCGCGGGTCGGATCTTTTTGTATGCCTTTTTTGCGCGCAGTTTCCGGATGAAGTTGATGGATTTCCAGTGCATTTGAGCGAAGCGGTGAAAAATGATTTATACGATTCGCCTCTGATTGACGGGACGGAGAATTAGATATTGCAACAGCTCCAAATGGAGCTGTTTTTTGTTGATAAGACGTTGACAAGGGTGCCCCTTGTCAATAAACAGGTTAAAACCGCCTATTTTAGCTAAAATTAGCATACATCTACTTGACAAAATGTCTAAAATGTGCTATTATGTAATGATGCTAAAATCGTCTTAAAAAGGCGGTTTGGCATAGTTTAAAAACGTTTTACCGCCCACATTGTGGGCTAGAAAAGGCAGGAGAAAATGACCGAAAAGAAGTGGCCCGAGCTCGTGATGTTCGTGATGCGTTCGTCCTTTGTTCCCGCGGGGATGGAGATGAAGCCGAGTCGGCGAGTCGTCGTTGAGCCCGTGCGGGGCGAGGTGGTAGCGCAGAGCGACACGAACGACGTGTCGTTGCTGATGGCGTTGCGGTTTTTTTACTGGGGCGGATGGCGAGTGGTGAGTAGCTATTATGAGGCGCGGAAAAACGGCGGATATAATCTGTCGTTCGTTCTCGCCGAGCGTAGTGAAGACCAGTCGCCGGATATAAACGACGAGTGGCTTCTTTTTAATCTAATTGAGGGGTCTCTCTGGCAGGTGAGGGTCTACAAAAATCCGCTCTTCCGCGATGGCAAGCCGGTGGAGGGGGAGTTCACGCTTTCCGTCAACTGCAACGCCCGTCAGCCGCTTTACAACTACGACGGCACGCCAGTGATGCGGTGGGCGCAACTTGCGAACGGCGCGGGTGACATCAAGATCCCGCTCAATCCCGCCCATATTCTCTATATCGACGGCGATTCTGTGTCGCTCGTCCCCGTCGAGTAATCCTGCCAAAAGTTCTTTCAAAAAAATCGTTCGTTATCAGCCCTGTCGCAATCTCGCGGCAGGGCTTTTCTATTCCTGTCATCCCGAGCGAAGCCGAGGGATCCCTTAAAGATTATTGAAGGGATTCCTCCACTCACTCCGTTCGGTCGGAATGACAGAGCGTCTGTGGATAAGCGCCATTCCTTTAAAATTCGTTTTGATATAAAATAGAGGCATGAAAAGAAAAACACTAAAGAGAATTTGGGCAGTTGTTTGTATATTTCTGGTCCTGTCTATGATTATCTGGACGGTTGCGCCGTATTTATAATTTTATGGAAAAAAGATGGCAGGTTGCAGAGAGATTTTCGGAGGAATTCAAGAAAAGTTTTCCAGAGATGGATGATGTTGTTTTGCAGTTGCTTTGGAACAGAAATCTTAGGACGCAAAAAGAAATTGATGAATTTTTTAATCCGGATTATGGGGCGGATGTCCATAGTCCTTTTTTGTTTAAAGATATGGAAAAAGCGGTGGCGCGGATTAAAAAAGCGGTGGATGATAAAAAAAAGGTTTTAGTGTATGGCGATTATGATGCTGATGGAGTGTGCGCTTCCACAATTCTTTATGAAACATTAAAAAAACTTGGGAATATTCCGGAAGTTTTTTTGCCTCATCGTGAAACCGACGGTTATGGTCTTAATCTGAAACGTGTGGAAGAATTCGCCGTCGGCGGAATAAAACTGATAATTACCTGCGATTGCGGAATTTCCAACGCGCCGGAAGTGGCGCGAGCAAACGAGCTTGGAATGGAAGTTATAATCACTGACCACCACGAAGCGCCGGCAACGCTTCCGCGCGCTTTTGCCATAATCCATCCGCAGACAGAAGAAAATTATCCTTGGAAAGGACTTTCGGGGGCAGGAGTTGCCTGGAATTTATCTCAAGCGCTTTTGAAAGATTTTACGGGCTATGAAAAATGGTTTTTGGATTTGGTGGCGATTTCTTGTATTTCCGATGTTATGCCTTTACTTGGAGAAACCCGCACCCTTACGAAATATGGTCTTTTGGTGCTGAA
>CAZGDX010000024.1:0-12763 GCA_964525225.1 uncultured Gammaproteobacteria bacterium | reverse complement strand
AACACCCCGATTTGTTCGGGGTGTTTTATTGCTTATCTTTCGCCTCTGATAGAAGTTTTTATTTTGCCGCTTGGCGCTTCACGCCGTCCTTGACTCTTTGGTTTTACGCCGCCCATTGCCAGTTTTTCATACATTTCTTCCTCCATTTTTTCGGCTTTTTTGGGATTTTTTGCAAGCGCCTGCTGATAATCTTTATAAGAAAAAGAAAGATACATATCGGCGCTTTCCCCTTCCGGCGCGTTTCCACGTTCTTCTTCGTATTCTTTTATCTCTAGATATTTTTTATGGCTCTCGTCAATCACATTTTTTCCAAACGGGGCTTCGCCTTTCTCTTTGGGAGATTCCTTGAGCTTTTCGGGCTCTTCAAATTCGCTCACATCCACATCTTCCGACAAAACTTCTTCCGCTTCCTTCGCGCGCGCTTCGTATTCTTCGTCGCTCATTACTTCTTTTTTATCTTTGCCCTTTATCTTTTCTTCCAAATTTTTCTTTGCTTTTTCAAGCGCCATTATTTCTTTAGTCAACTGGGTTACCTTTTTCAGCGCGGCAGGCGTTGGGTTGGCATATTTTTTTGTATCTTCCAAAACTTTTTTTCTTAATTTTAATCTTTTTCCCACGTCTTTAGATTCTGCTGACATACGTGCTTCTTCGTCAAACTCTTTTACATCAATATCCTCCCATTGAGAGCTTTTTTCCATTTTTTTCTTTGCTTTTTCAAGCGCGATTATTTCTTTAGTCAAACTTGTAATCTTTTTTAATGTCGCGGGAGTTTGTTTAGCGTACTTTTGCGTGTCTCGCAACACTCTCTGTTTATATACTAAATCATCTTTTATTTTTTCATATTTTTCCGCATTGAATTCTTCTTCAAATTCTTCTTTTTTTTCTTTTTTAATTTCTAAACGCGCTTTAATTTCTTTTGTCTTTTCTTTCGCGTGTTTTTCACTCACCACATCTTCTTTCTCTTCTTCAAATACATCTTCTTCGTCTTCCAGCTCCCCGACCTCTTCTTTAAATTCTTCCCTTGCATCTTCGGCCTCTTTATCAAGCAGTTCCAAAACTCTGGCTGTTTCCTTAACTATGTCTTCTCCCGCCTCGGATTCTTCCGATTTTTCTTCCAAATTGGCCATTCCGTTTTTGGTCCTCTCTCCAAAACTAACAACATCCGCGTCAGCCGCTTCGCTTGTTCCTTCCAAAACTTCCCTAAACGCCATTAAATCTATTTTATCTTCATTCGCATCAATGGATTCAAAAATATTTTCTTTGGTTTCCCCCTTTTTCAATTCTTTTTTGGCGAATTGCTGTTCTGTCCATTCGCGCGCTTGGTCAAAATAATCACCAATTTTTCTAACCAATCCCGCCGCCGGCCCAAACAAGCGGGAAATTCCGGCCGGTTTTTCCGCGATTTTTTTAAATATTTCTTTAAGCGCATCCATTTCTTTTCCCATTTTTCCTTCAAATTCTTTTTGAAGAATTTCTTGCCGATATCCTTCCTCAATTTCCACAGACGGTTCTTCTTTTATGGATTTTTCTTTATTTCCAAAATAAGCTTTACCGAATTCCTTACGTTGTTTTGGCAATTCCGCTATATTTTTTGGCATATTTTTAATTCTGGATTCCCGTCTCCGTCGTTCGACCATAAACTCACGGCCGAATGGCGGGAATGACAGGTAGTTAATTATAATCTCTCTTTAATTTTTTTAATCTGCTCTTGTTCAACCCTTTTTAACGCGCTCCGCAGAATTTTTTCCTGACGTTTGGCCAAATCGGCCATTTTAAGCTCAAATTTTTTGTAAGCTCTTTCCAAACGTTTAAGCTTGTCTTTTACTTCTTTATTCATAAAGCTGTTCTTATTTAATTATTAGATTATTTTTTATTATTTTACTAATAAATTTATATAAGGTACAAAACTGCCACTAATTCGCACTAATTATTCGTGCGTATTCGTGATATAGATTTGTGGAAGTCTAGTTCATTTTAAAATCTCACCCTCTCGCCAACACAAACCCATAAATTTTATCCACACCCCCGCTTTCTCTTATTATTTTAGCACATTCTTGCATAGTTGACCCTGTTGTATAAACATCGTCAATAAGGACGATTGATTTTCCGGCAATTCGTTCTTTATTCAATAAAACAAACGCGTTTTTTGTATTTTCTTTCCGCTCATCCGGCTTCATCTTAGCTTGCTCTCCGGTGGCTATTTTTCTTTTTAAAATTTTATTATTAATTTGAAGATTGAAATTGCGGGATAAAATTCTGGCAATAATTTCCGCCTGATTAAAACCGCGCGCCCACAATCTCCGCCGGTGCAGCGGAACCGGAACAAGAATTGGACTGTTTATAAGAACTTTTTGAGAACAGTCCCCCGAAAATCGGGGGCCCGTCCCCCGAAAGTTTCCAAAAAACCCGTATTTTTCCAAAAATCGTATAATTATTTTCTCAATCTGCGGAACAATTTCCCGCGCATTATCATATTTCAACGCGCCAACGCACGCGCGCAAAACCGGATTGTGGTAAAACCCGCATGAAATTACCGCCGAAAGCGCGGATTTTCCAGAACAATGTTCGCACGTTTTTCCAAATTCGGAAATTCTCCCGCATAGCGGACAGAATTGCTTTTCCGCCGGAGAAATCAATCCTAAACAATCTTTGCAAAGCCATTCACCTTCCTTTTTGCATCCAACGCAAAAAACCGGAAAAACAATGTCTAAAATTTCTTTTTTGATTTTAGATAACATAAAGGAGGAACAGTATTTATCCTCCTTGTATTTTTTTACGCTAAAATTTTCAATTATCAATTTTCAATTTTAATTCAAGATAAAACACGAAAGCTAAAATTCAAAACAAAACTTTCTTTCACCGCCTGCATGAAAATTTAAACTTGAAATTTCGGATTTGATTTAAAATTTATAATTTAAAATTCGGATTTTGCGTGCTTACTTCCACCACACTCCGTCAACTTTCCATTCTTCACTCTCCTTCACTAATTTCAACTCCATATCTTTATAAGTAATTGTTTCATTTGCCATGGCGCCGGTTGACTCTCTGCGCTGAGTGGAAATTAAAATTTCGGCGGAATTTTCATCAAAATACAAAAATTTTCTACTGATGGCTTTTGTCGTGACTCCGTAATAAATTTCGGGATTTACATTTGCTTTTTGAATTTCAATATAATTTTCTGCCCAAATTTTCATGCTCGCGGTCATAAACGGAAATAAGTCCCGTATATTCTGAAAATCGCTTTGGCTTGAAAAACTCCCGAACCGTTCGGCAAAAGAAGATGCCAGCACCAAAACATTGCTTTTATTTGTTTCTTCTTTTGACGCGGGAACCGCGGGCGTATTTTCTTGCGTCTGAATCGTCTGCTGTTCCGCCGGTTTTGGTTCTTCCGCTGTTCTTCGTGTAAAAATAAGCAAAAGCACGGCGAGCAATATCAAGACCCCTCCGGCTATTAAAAATACTTTTTTTATATTAAAATTAGTTTCCATATTTTTATTTCCCCATTTCTTCTTTAAATTCTTCTTTCGCCTTCTCTATTTCCAATAATTGTTTCGGGTCTGATGTTATAAGTTGGTCTTCCGTGTAAGATGCCACGACTTTTATTGCCGCGTGGCGCTTGCCGGCAAAAAATATCCCTTCGCCAACTCCGCTTTCCAAGAGCAACATTTTTTCTCCCTGCGTAAGCATAAAAGTTTTTTGGATTAAATCTATAGCCGCCGGAGATTGTTTAAGTAAAATCTGAATTGAAGAATTGGTCACTATCGCCTGCCCATATTCAGAAGTTAAAAAGTCGTTCACATCTTGCGTGATTGTGGTAACGCCAAGATAATATTTTCTGCATCGTTTTACCAGCGCGAAAATAAATTTCGCGGAATCCTCGTGTTGCATCAGCCACCACGCTTCATCAATGACTAAAATTCTTCTTTTTCGTTCCGACCGCACCGTGTTCCAAATGTAATTTATAATCGCGTAAACTCCCATCGGACGAAGTTCGTCTTCCAAATCGCGAACCGAAAATATGACGAGTTTATTTTTTACATCAACATTGGTCGGTGAATTCAATAGCCCGGCAAAAGTTCCTTCCGTGAATTTTTTTATTCTTGTTACCAAATCGCCGGCTCCTTCCATCCCCTCCAAAACCTCCTGCAAATCGCGCATTACCGGGGGTTCAACTTCCGCAAGATTTGAAGACGGGGTTATATCCTTTTTTGCGTATGTTTCTAAAATCGCGCGGTCTAGAATGGCATCTTCATTTATGGTTAAACTTCCAAACATTATTCTGCAAAGACCCTTTACGGTAATGACCGCGCTTCTGATTATATCTTCTACCGACACCTCTTCGCCGACAGGACGAGGCAAATCAAACGGATTTACTTTGGCTTCCGAAGCTAAAGATATATTGATATAGGTCCCGCCAATCGAATCGCAAAGATACTTATATTCCATTTCCGGGTCTATTACCAAGACATCCGTGCCCAACATCAAACTCCGCAAAACTTCCAGTTTGATTGTGTAGGATTTTCCGGCGCCGGAAGTGGCGAATACCACCATATTTCCATTTTGAAGCTCAAATCTGTCAAACAAAATCAAACTATTGTTATGCCTGTTTATTCCGTATAAAATTCCGTTATCCGAAGTGAGGTCCGAGGAAATAAAAGGAAAAGATGAGGCAATCGGCGACGAATTCATATTAAAAGTTATCATCAATTCATCATTTCCAAGAGGCATTGTGGAATTAAATCCCTGTTCTGCCTGATAATAAACCCGTTTTGACTGAATTAATCTTGTTCCGATTATCACTTCCACGTCTTCGGTTGTTTTTTCCAGTTCTTCCTTTGTTTTGGCGTAAATCGTAACATAAAGCGCGAATTGAAAAAATTTCTCTGTGCCCTGAGTTAAATCATCGCGAAGCTGTTCAATATCGCGAAGCGCGGTTTCGCGCGCCGGATCGCGAGGCGCGCCTTTTTCCGCGTCTGTCATAATTTGCGCTTCAAGCACACCGACTTTGTTGCGGAGCTGTTTTAAAATTATATCCGACGCTACCGGATAAAAAAACATACCAATATCAAGAGTTGAGCTGAAATTTATAATCGGCGCGAACCATCCGACCGTCACATAACGCGGGTAATTTACCATAAAAAGCGTGCGCGCGCAGATATTGCCAAGCATCAAAAATGACGGCTCTATTTTCATTGAAGCCGGAGCGATTAAATCTTTTATCGTCGCCACACCTTTTCTGTACAATATTTCTTCTTCTATCGCCACTTTTTCAAGCGTGGCTTTTTTTTCTTCCGCCACCTGCGCCGAAGCGATTACTTTTTCTTTTTTTTGAAAAATTTTGAACGCCATAATCTTAAGTATAAGGTACAAAACTTCCACTAATCCATATCACTAATTCGCACTAATAAATAATTTTTAAATTCGTGAGTATTTGTGATAAAAATTAGTGGGAGTCTAGTTCCTATTAAAATATCACACCGCCTCCACTTTCATCTCTTCAATCGGATTTATTTTTTGCGCTTCGCGGATATCTGGATTATAAACATCATAATAAAGCTCTATTAATCCCTGGGTATCGAGTGTAATAGCGGTCAGCCCCATTCCCATCAGGCCATTTATAATTTGCTCAACCCGCATCATCATTTCTGCTTTTTTCTTCTTGAATTGTTCATCTTTAATTCTTATTGAAAACACCGGGGTGAAAAGTTCGGTCAGGCGGTCTAAAAATTTCTTCCGTTTTGCCAGCGGGTCATATTGCACTACCACAAAAAAACGCTTGCTCATAATTTCGCCCATTTCCACGAGTTCTCCGACAAAATTTCTATAATCCGCGATATGCGCCTTTAAAAGATCATTGGTCTGCTCTTTTTCCGATTTTTTCAACTGGTCAAGATATGTTTCCAGATTTAATTTTCTGGATTGCACGACGATTTGAAGCGGGAAATCCAAAGTATTCAAAAACCCGACATATGCTCCAATCATTGCCTCTTGCTCATCCTCGGATTTTAACGCGAAATTAACGCTTGAAACCAAAAGCACGCTGCGCAAAGTTCCATCGCGCATTACCACACAACCGTCGCGTATCTCAGAGATGTCTAACATTTTTTGCGTTGCCGGTCCAGGTTTTCCTCCGGCAAGTTTTTGACTTTGCATAATTTTAATTTGAGCTAGACTCCCACTAATTTTTATCACGAATACTCACGAATCCGAAATCATTAGTGCGAATTAGTGATATGGATTAGTGGAAGTTTTGTTCCTTTTATTTTTCCTCTGGTTTATACGCCCCTCCCGTATTTACCACCAGCGAAAGCTCGGAAAGTTTGCTTGCGGTGGCGCGTTCTTTAACCGGCGCGGCTTTTTCCGGGGGCGCCGGTGGCAATTCTATGAGCATTTTTGCTTCATTGAATGTTAAACTTTTATCCCAAACGCGAAGCGCCGGTCTAAGAGATGTCTGAAGCAAATTTAAAAGAAAATAATGAAACGGCTGACCGTTGATTTTAACAAATGCCAGCACAACTCCCATCGTGCCAAAAATTAATCCCAAAATCACAAATAAAGAAAAATCGGCTAAACGATAAATCAAAGCAATAAGCAAGCCGTCAAAAAGCATTATCAAAAATTGCCGCACCGTTATCGGACCGATAATTTTGTCTTCTATGTCTATAAATTGCGGAACAGTATACTGCCTCATAATTTGATTATATCAAATTCTAAGCATTTCATTAAGTTTCATTACCGCTTTAAATTCATCAGGCGTCAATGACGGAATTTTTCCGGCATTGCGAGTGGCGATTATTTCGTCTATTGATTTTTCTTCATTTATGCTTTGACGCATAATTTCAAAATAAATCTTCGCGACTTCGGACTCGCGCCAGGCCTTTAAACCTTCCATTTTTTTCAGATGCGATTCGTCTTCAAGCAAGTCAATTTTATCTTTTATTTTTTCCGCGGATAATTCCACTTTTTTTCCCAACCGCCTGAAATCTACAAGAGTCATTTGTCTGAGTTCGTCTATCGGTCCAACCAATTTGGGAGCAAAATTTATATCCTCAATTTTTTTCCTGCCCGGCTGCGTGACGGGCGCGACTGCGAATTTTTCCGTTTCAACCCGCATTTCCGGAATTTTTGTTTTTATTTTTGCGGAACTGCCCACCAGCTCTTTCCATTTATTGTCCAATTTATTTTGTTCTTTCGTTTTTAGACCCTCCTCTTTTTTGATTTTCTCCAATTCGCTTGTTTTTTTCCATTCGTTATTCTTTTGCGACTCCCTTTCTTTTCTTGCTTCGCTAAGAATTTGAAATTCCGTCTCTATCAGTTTAGAGATTTTTTTTGCCATCTCGGGCGCCAAACCCAAACCGCCAACTCCTTTATCGCGGGTCAGAATTTCCATCGTTTCCATTTCATCGCGGATATCGCGCAAACGCGCGGAAATTATATTCCCGAATTTATTTTTCAAATTCTCATCAGTAAAAGTGATTTTTCCATATTTGACGATTTTTTCCGTGGATTTTTTAATTCCTTCATTAAAGTCGGTCTTTTTTTCCGTTTCAACCCCGCGCTTTTCCAAATTGTGCTTAATGTGCAAAACCTCGCGTTCATCTTCCGCCCCGAACGCTAAATCCGTTTTCTTTACCGGCAACTTATCGGGGGACGGGGCCCCGATAGTCGGTACAGCTTTCTTGTTCTTAATCTCTTTTTTTACTGTTTTTTTCACAAGTTCTTTCTTCTCCGGTTCCGGTTTTGGCTCAACAATTTTGACTGATTTTAATTTTGCCTCTAAATTAGCCGAAATTTTTTTCGCGTCTTCTTTATTCAGTTCCAAACCTCCAAGCTTTTTACCGCGCGATAATGTTTCCAGTGTCTCAGCTTCGTCGCGCACTTCGCGAAAACGGTTTAATACAATTTCTTCAAATTTTTTCACGAAAGAATTATCTAAATTTATTCCTGTTTCAACCAAAATTCTTTTTGTCAAAATTTCCGGCGTCAATTCTTCGGCCTCAATTTTTTCCACAACAAATTCTCCGGCGGTCGCACCCATTTTCTTTATTTCCCCCTGCACATCGCCGAGATACGAGTCAATCGGCAAAAAAATATTTCCCAAAATTTCCAGCGCGAAATCTTTCGCTTTTTTCTCGTCAAACTTAAAAGATTTTTTAACTTCCGCGAAAAAATCTTCAAGTTTTATTTCTTTATATATAACCCTGTCGGTAAGATCAAAAAACAAATCCTCTTCAGCTGGTGAAAGCTTAAATTTCTCCACCACCTTCAAATTCGCCTCTGAACTTTTCTCATCCAATAAAAAATCTTTTACCGCCAACGGCAAAGCTTGAAATTTATCTATCTCTTTTTTTGTCTTTTCTCCTGGCATATTTATTTCGTTTCATCTTCTCCGTCACCTTTTTTTTCATCGCCCTCTGCGCTTTTCTCTTTTTCGTCTTTTAGTGTTTCTTTTTTCGCTTTTTCCCCATCTTCTTCCGCCATCATCCATTCTTCCTCTTCTTCATCTTCATCACTCATCTTCGATGTTTTCTCAGCTTTTGGCTGCGTTTCTTCCGGTTGCTGTGAAATATAATTTTTGACCCCCCTGGTCATTTCTAAGAAATTTATCATATCCTGGTCGGAATTTTGAATTGCATTTTTATGGGCGGTTTTGACAATCTGTTCAAAAGCATCTTTTTCTTCGTCGCTTTGCGCCAATTTTGCCAGATCTCTCAATGATTTTTTGTTGCCAACCGCCTCCTGTATGATTTCCATTACCTGACCCTGCATTTCTTCCGGCCTTAAATTCAAAACAGAATCAGGGTCGTTTTTTATAACATCTTTAAACGCGTTTTTATCTTTCTCTTCCGCAAAATTATTTTCCACACTAACATTAAAGGCATTTTTCGGCGAATGTTCAATACTCATAATTTCCTTACTCGCGGCCATTGCCGGCGGCGTATAAAAATTTGGTTGTTTGATCAATTGTTCTTGCCTCACTTCCTTCATTGTTTCTGTCCATTTATTTCCTATTCTCTTAAAAATATTGTCCTTCTGTTTTTTCGTGCCGTGTTCGGCAACTTTTCCGGCTATTTCATTATCGTTCGCTGTTAATTTTTCAACAGAAAGAGAGCTTATTGAAAGATTATCGGCTTTCAATAAAATTTCAATTTGCTCTCCGGATAACGCGTCAGTAATTGCTTGTGTTATGGATTCTTTTGGCAAATTCGCTACTTTTTCTCCCATTGCCTGTATTGCTTCTTTTCTTGCCGCGGGGTCTTTAATTTTATCTGCCTCAGCCAGTTCTTTTTGCGCCGCTTCTTTTTCTTCCTTACCTGGTTCTTTCTTACTCAAATTTCTTATCGCGTCCTTCCAGTCCTTATTTCCTTTTTCTTCTAATTTTTTCCAACGCTCTTCTCCGATTGTATTCTTTAATAACGTCAAAGTTTCTTTATCTTTCAACACTTGCGGAGCCAAATTTTTCAAAAGTTGCATGTTATCCATAGCCTTAAATTGCGCCACTTTGTCTTTTTCGGTCAAAAGAAGATCGGGACGAGCTTTTTTGAAGTCCAAATTTGCCTGCGAAAAACCAGGACCGCCAGGCATCTTCGCCCGTCTTTCATTGTTTGCCATTAATTCGGCTGCCAACGCCTTATCTTTATCCGTAGCTTCTCCTTTGTATCGAAGATTTTTTAAGGCCGAATCGCTAAGCGCGAAAAATTCCGCATCTTGTTTTTTTGTTCTAAGCATTCCTAAACCCTTTAATACGTCGCGACGGGCAACCACCTCTTTTGGAGTAAGCTTTGAAACATAAGCTGACGCTTTTTTCCCTTCTGCTTCTTCTTTCTTGCGCAATGCAACCACTTGTTTTGCTCCCAAGCCGGAAACAAGCGGAATGCGGCTCCCGGCCATTAACCCAAATCCAACTTCGCCCGCCCTTCTCCCAATCGCGCTAACCGGCTTATATGCTTGGCGTCCCATCCATTTTGCCGTAGCGCTCCCGCCTTTTCTTATCCATTTATCTCCCGCAGCCGCGAAACTTGCCCCAGCCGCGCCGGTTTGTTTCGCCAGCGCGAGTCCCCCCATCAATAAAGCTATACCTATCAGATACTTAAGCATAATCTCCGGTGTCCCGATTCCCCCGGGACCAGCTGAAGGCAATGCCGCGCCCTCGGAACCCGCTGTAACCGTAGAACTCAACGTTGTCTTTTCCGCGGTTGCTCCGGCAGCGACTTTTTCCATTTCTGTATTAAAAGCGCTATTGCTTACAACCGCCAAAGAAAGCCAAATAAAAAACGCCAATAACGGGCCAACCATTACGTTTTGAACCAGCATTCCCCACCATTGACTGTAAAATTTTTGTATGCTGTTCATTGGTACCGCCGCGGCAAAAAACGCAAGAGGGGAAACCACGACCAAAAGCCAAAGAGCCACCACCCTTGCCACCAAAATCATCGTGAGCACTACCATGCAAATAAGCGATACCAGCGCCACTACCATAGCCAAAAGCAATCCGCCCACGATATCTATTGTTCCTATCTCCACACCTTGATAAGTCGTCATAGCAGTTAATTCCCTAATCTGCATAACTTCTAAAAAATTTCCGCCCGCGGCGGCGCTGAAACCATTTACAAATGTCATCATTATAACCTGACCGATATCTATAACAAAACCGGCGATTGTTTTGCTAAAATTTATCAAGATAGCCATCATTATAAAACGAATCAGTGTTTTTTTGTAATGATATTGGGGCGCGATGTCTTCACCAAGCATTGTTCCAAAAGCGATAACCAAAAAAATAATGATAAAAAACATATTGGCCACATCGCGAAGCACTACCCAGCCGGTTGAGATTGCTATTGAAGTGCTAAAATCATTGTAATTTGCCACTGCTATCAAACAATAAGTTACCAAAGCTATTATCTGGCCGATTATCCAAACAACCGCATAAGATATTCCGCCAACAACCATAATTGCCACTTCGCTTACAGTTGCATGCGCGTAATGAATGACCAAAAATGTTCCGCAAAGCGCAAAAAAAGAAGACAGTAAAAAAATCCGGCTTCTTTTTGAAGTGAAAAATCCGAAAGTTTTTTTAAGCAAACTTCCGATAAACATATACCATTATTATAACATAATAAAGACAGCAAGTTATCCCCAAGACAAAATACAATTTCGCGCGCTAACTTTGGGCCACCAGGTATCCCGCCTTGGTTGAATAAACCTTAGAAGGACAGTCCCCCCGCGGGGGGACTGTCCCCGCCAAGTCGTAATACCCGGCGGCTGTCGTTGTGGCAAGTAAGTTATCCCCAAGACAATTTCCGATTTATGATTTATGATTTTTCAATCTGTCATTCCCGCCTACGCGGGAATGACACTGATAGTGGCGGGAACAACAAATTAAAACCGCCCTGACACAATGTCGGGCGGTTTTTTTTACTCTTTTTTTGGCAATAATTTGGAAAGCGATACCGTTTCCACATCTTTCAGCTCTTTTGTAACAAGCTCCCCACTTCCGATTCCCGATGCCTTTGGACGCGAATCTTCTGCCGGATGCCGAACCGGTTTATTTTCAGAAGACCTGCTTTGAAAAGACGCGCCTCTTCTGAAATCGTTTCTGACGGCAGTTCTCGGTCCAAAGTCGCCATCTCTTCTTGAAGCGGATTCGGCACGTCTGATTGGCCCGCCCGCCACACTATCGCGGGCGATTAGCGGACGCGGCGGCCTGTCTCCAAAATCTCTCCGCGGCGGACGCGAATCAAAACTTCCTCGTTGCGTTGGACGACGGATATTTTCGCCATCTTGCCGCGGTTCACGATAAAATTGCGGGCGCGGCCTGCTCGCCATGCTATCGCTTGCGATTAACGGGCGCGGAGTATATCTTTCCTGCCGTTCTTCATCCGGATTTTCCGACGCGCTCTCGCCTTCTTCCACCGGTCCCATTCCACTCCACCGCAAGACCTTTGCTTCAATATCCTCGCGCTTTTCCGCATATCTTTCACGAGAGACCTTTATAATTTTTTCCGCGTTTCCTTGCCTTTCAAAAATTGGCGGCAACGTCTTGGCGCTAAATGGATTTGACGCCACACCATCTATCATCAATTTCAGATAAATTTCATACTTTGTAAGATTCACAAAATCCGAGGCCTCAAATGTCGGTGTAAATTCGCTTTCCACAAATTCCGCGTCCGCCCCGCCGATTCGGAAACAAATCAAAGTGCCGACGTTGCCAAAAACCGCGGCCCGGACATTTTCGTCCAATTGTTCAATGTATTGGTGCGCCACATACAAACTTAACCGATATTTTCTGGCTTCGGAAAAAATTGCCGCGAAACTGTCGGATTGAAAATTTTGAAATTCATCAACAAAAAGATAAAAATCCTGACGCTCGTCTTCCGGAATATTCACCCGCTCCATTGCCACAAGCTGAAATTTGGTAATAAGCATTCCGCCAAGAAGACGCATATTGTCTTCGCCGATTCTGCCTTTTGACAGATTGGCAATAAAAATTTTACGATTATTCATCACATCCCGAAAATCCACAGTGGAACGCACCTGCGACACGATGTTTCTCATAATTGACGCGGAAAGAAATTGCCCAACCTTGTTCTGAATCGGCGACACCGCCTCGGTTCTGAATTTTTCCTGCCAGCTGGCAAATTCTTCCGACCAAAATTTTTTAACAAGCGGGTCAACGCATTTGGCGACCACGCGCTTGCGATATTCTTTATCTATAAAAAGACGGTTAATTCCAAGAAGCGTTGAACCCGGATAATCCAAAAGA
>CAZGDX010000023.1:0-12937 GCA_964525225.1 uncultured Gammaproteobacteria bacterium | reverse complement strand
AATAACCGGCAAGAGGCGTGCTTCCGCCGATGATTATATTGTCTATGGTGGAAGTCGCGATGCCGCCTGTTGGAGTAAATAATTCATTGACTGTCAAAGAGCCGGTGATTGTTCCACCACTAAGAGGAAGATAATTTGAAGCGGTGATGGTATCAACAACCATGTCATCATCAATGCTACTTTCAGGAAAACTAATATCACTAATAACCGTAAGGTCCGAAAATGTGCCGGCGACAGCTGTGCTTTCTCCGATTACCACATTATCCAATGTTGATGTGGCAATGCCGCCCGAAGGTGTTAAAAAACCATCAATTATCAATGTGCTTGAGGCAAAAATTCCTCCTTGCAAAAACAAATCCCCTTCCGCGTCAATTCTAAATTTTTCCGAAGCCCCAACCGCAATTCCGAATAAAGTATAATTTGAACTGGCAGATGACGGATTTATATATAAAGAACCCTGATGCACACCCAATCCATCGGGCGCGCCGGCAAAAATCGTTTGCGAAGTTGATGTGCTTACAGTATCGCTCCTTAAAAATGAAGCATAATCCAAACCATCCAAAGTATCGGCATTGAACGCGTATCCGGCGGCGCCAATTCTTTTTCTCGGAGTCATTTCAGAATCAGAATCAATAGTTACGCCAAGCCAATAAGTATCGTCGGTAAAGTCAAGGTCTATGGCGTTTTGTCCCGCACCTCCAAGCATTGTTGAAAAATATCCGCCGTTTGTTGTTATATTTATTGCCTCCACGCTTCCGCACGACCCTGATGCGGTCCAAAGGCAGGTTCCATCGGTTTCGCTGTCATAAATAACAAACTTAACACTATAAGTTCCGTTAGCCACCGGATCATTTACCGCGGTTAACAATCTGCCCTGATAACTGATTTGCTTATTTATGCCTGTCGCCGCTTTAATATAATTGGTTAAATGTCCATATAAACCAAAAGCCACTATTCCAAATATAATCATTGAAATAGTCGTCACAAACATTACATGACCCAAAGACGAATCACGCAAGTTCCTTTTTGGCTTAATTTTTGGCTTTAGAAAATTAACCACAAAATTAATTTACGAATTATGATTTACGATTTTAAATTACAGAACAAAACAATTTTTATCTAAAATTAGCTCTGAAATTCAAAATCTTAAATCTTAAATTTTATTCAGCCCTATATCCATCGCAATATAATTTTCTCCTTTTACTTTTTCAAAATTTATCACTTCAGTTTTTCTCGGCTCATATCCTTCTTTCTCAAAAGTTACATAATAAGCGCTTTTTCCCACTAAAAACACATACCTTCCCCTGCTGTCCGCGATCTGGGTCTCAAGCAATTTGTTGTATTGAGTTTCAAAAATTCTGGCAATAACCTGTTTTATCGGTTTACGCGTCTTCCTGTCATAAATTATTCCCCATGTTTTAGGTTTCTTAGGCAAAGATAAACGTCTAAATAAGAAATAAAGCAATATTTGCGCTATCAAAAATCCTCCCAAAAGCATTGTCGGAGATATAATAAACGAGCCCAAAGCCAACACTATTCCGGAAATCGCGATCGCGTGATTTATTCTGACAAACCATTTCCTAAAAATAACTTTTTTCGGGATAAACGCTTTTTCAACCGGGTCAAGAGGGATGTTCGCGGTAATTGTTGCTCCGTCTCTGCCGACTTCCACAATTTCCCCATGATAAATATCTGTCATTCCGGCATCTGCTTTTAATGTTTTAAGATATTTTGAAGGAAAAACAAATCCGGGTTTTACAACTGAAATCAAATATCTTCCTCCGGAAACAATAAACGCGTACCTGCCTTCTTTGTCGGTTACGCGGGTTTGAATAACTTTTTTTGTCTTGGCGTCCAATAAACGCACAATTGCCAATTCCACGGGGAGTTTTGAAAAAGAATGATAAACTCTTCCCCACCCTTTTTGCTTTCTGCGGTTCAAAAGCAAGAACGGCTGGGTGATTAAAAATCTCAAATAATTAAGCAAGTTTAGAAAAGAAATTGCCACACTCGCGTTAGCAACCGCGACAGTGGCTATGGCCGGCAAAGCAATCTGCTCATTTGTTTTTTCAACCGCGGGATTGTCAATAATTTTTTTAATTTCTTCGGATGCAACTTTTGTTTGAAAAACCGCTTGTTCTCTGATATTTTCCGCCACATTTTGGATGTTTTCCATAATCGGCGCTTCCTGTTCAATAACATCCAAAAGTTCTTCCGGCGGAACCAGAAGTTCTATAATTCTATTCACAATTACATCATTTACTTCAAAAACCGGCGTTTCCGAGACGCGGTATCCTTCCTTCTCCGCTTTGATGCTATAAAAACCCGCCGGCACAAAGAAATGATAAAATCCATTTCCATTTGAAAATAACGGATTGGTCTGCGCGTATTCCCCGGAATTCCAAACCTCCATCCGTCCGGATGAATTTTGTTTGAAAATAGTAATCAAGGCGCCGGGGACAGAAATTCTTTTTCCGTCTTTTGAGGTTTCGTATATCAGTCCCGCCGCGACAGTATTAAGTTTAAAATTTATAAATTGAAAATTTTCTTTGTCGTAAACTATAACCACCTCTGAATTAAAAACGCTTATTTCCATTGGAGATAAAATTGTTGTTTCAAATCTTTTTTTTGTTTCATTAAGATTTAAAATATAATTTGAATCCCCTATTTTTAAAACTATTGCTTCGGGAATTTTGGTAAACTTATTAACGTCGGCAACCGCAACTATTTGAGTTGCGGCTATTGTTTTAATTTGACTGCCTGTCATTGGCAATGCCAAAGTTTCATTCGCGACCAAGAATTGGAAATCAGCAATTTCAATCTGCGCAAAAGTTGGCAATTCCACAATTGGCGGCTCTTCTTCCGGCGGAACTTCCGGAATAATCGGTTCTTCCGGCGGCGGAACTATCACACCCAGTGTTCTTCCGAAAGCTATGGCTCCGGAAGAAAAATTTTCCGAAGTATCATACGAAAAAGCGGTGTAATAATAGCTTGTTCCTTGCATTAATCCCCTGTCTACCGCCGAAGTTGCGAGTCCGTGAAAAACAACAGTTCCCTCGCCCGGGGTCCGCGGATACTCTGTCGCGCTTCGCATTATATGCACTCCGGCAAAATCTCTATCTGTCGGATTAGTCCAGCTCAAAATCATATATGTCTCGCCCGGGTCGGCGCGGAAATTTAGCACATTTGACGGAACCGAAGTGTCTTTTGAAGTTGTAAAAGTAAAATCAGTGGAAGACGACTCGTTTCCCGCCGGGTCGGTTGCGGTTACGCGAAAATGATAAACAGTATTTCCAATTAAATCAGATAAAGACAACTGGTGGCTTGTAGAAAAAATCGCGCTCATGCTTATTCCTGATTCGTACCCGCCGGTTAATCCATAACCAACCGCGCCGGAAGAAATTTCATCCGTAGTCCATAAAATTACGGCGGAATCCGAATCAACATTTTCCACCATAACTCCTGAAATTATCGGGGCAACAGTATCCAAAGTAGTGAATGTTTGATTTGTGGAAAAGCCAATATTGTCTGCCGAATCCGCAGAACGGACGCGGAAATTATAAAGTGTTGACGGGCTCAGTCCGCTCAAATTTACAATGTGAGAAATAACCAAAGAATTGTCTGTTTGTGCGCCGATTTCATAAGCCGCAGTTAAACCGTAATCCACTATTGAGCTGGACGGTTCGTTTGTTGTCCAAGTTATTGTCGCCGAATTTCCGGTAATATTTGTTACTGCTACATCCGAAATTACCGGGACTGAAGAATCGGCAGAAGTCGTAAATGTTTGGTCAGCCGAAGAAGAACTGTTCCCCGCCGCATCCGCGGAACGAACGCGAAAATGATATAACGTGCCCGGTAATAAATCCGAAAGAATAACTTCGTGGCCAGTAACTCCGCTTAGTCCTGTTTGTGTGCCAATTTCATAAACGGCCGTTATTCCATAATCAACCAAAGAAGAACTATTTTCATCGGTTGTCCAGGTAATTTTTACAGATGATTGGGTTATGTTTGTGATTTGGATATTTGTAATAATCGGCGCGATTATATCCGCTGGAGGCGCAGGAGTTTCTCCGCCCCCATCGCCCTCGCCGCCGCTAACAGATTGACCGCCTTCAATAGAGGCCTGGCGCAAAATCATAAATTCATCAACAATATAATCCATTACAGAATAATTTACTGATGTGGAATAGCCACCAGAATTTTCTATCGCGTCGTCAGTGATATTGTAATTTGCCGAACTTAAGGCAAAACAAAAATGGCCACCCAAAATAGCCATTGATAAAATTAAAGCAAAAATAATTCCAGTTTTTGCAACTTTTTTATCTGAATTCGCATTTTTGTTTTTATTTTTCCCCCACGATTTCATATTTTTATTTTTGAACCGCGGACTATCGGATTCTGATGCGGTTTTCCAATTTTTGTTTTTTGTTTTATTTTTGAATTTTAATTCTGATTTTGTTTTGTATATTTTATATTTTTTCTTTATTTATATTATACCATAAATTTACTAAAATGTCA
Organism: uncultured Gammaproteobacteria bacterium; assembly: GCA_964525225.1. Lineage (GTDB taxonomy): Bacteria > Patescibacteriota > Patescibacteriia > DYHP01 > DYHP01 > CAZGDX01. The sequence goes on along the minus strand of CAZGDX010000023.1, from coordinate 8,419 downwards.
AGTATTTTTTGTCTAAATTTAGCCAAAAAATAACTGTTGTCCTGTTAATAACTTGTGGATAAAATAATTATTCACATATTATAAAAACTTATCCACAAATCTTATAAAAAACTGTGGATAAGTATTATTTTATCCACAAGTTAATCACAAATTATAAAATTACTGCAAAAAAATTTATAAAAAACAAAAAACAAAATAAAAAAATTTTAGGATTTATAAATAGTCAAAAAACATTAAAAAAGTTTATTTTTTCAAAAATATAAATTATTTTACGACACATAAGTTATACTAAATTTAGCAGAAAAGGCAGTTCTAACTCATTGAAAAAACAAAAATGTTTCACGTGAAACATTTTTGTTTAGTAAAGTTTGCAGATACCTGCGGTATTTTGCGGCGCAAGAGATAAATTTAGTTATAAATTATCTAAAAAGTTTAGTCATTTCTTTCTAGATATTAAAAAATCCCGTTCAATTTTATGGACCTACCGGGAATCGAACCCGGACCTCAGCAATGCGAATGCTGCGTAATACCGTTTTACTATAGGCCCAAAAAACTAAAAAGGATATTTTTTTAATTATTTTTTCCTTCAAAAGTAGATAATAATAACTTACTTTTCCGCCTTTCGGCAAAAAAGTATCTTGTTATTTTAATTATTTTAATTTCTCCTTAGCAGGAATCTAATCTTTTCTCCATCAAATGAAATTTTCACCCCTCTTTATTTGTCCCCGATAGGAATCGAACCTATATCCAGAGCTTAGGAGTCTCTTGTTCTATCCATTGAACTACGGGGACTTATAGCGAGGGGCGAAGCCCCCATCTCTATAACTACTTAGGACGCCGCTATTCTATCCATTAAACTACGGGGGAGATAATGATATTTTAAAAATGTTTCACGTGAAACATTTTTGTTTTTTCAATGTATTAGAACAATCTTTTTTGCTAAATTTAGTATAAATTATGCGTCGCACAATAATTTATATTTTGTAAAATTCGGTAAATTTTACCTAATTTTTCTAAAATTTATTATAACAAATCTTTTGTAAAAAATCAAGCCCCGCTACCAATTCGACCGAAAAATAATTTTGTATAAATCACTAAAATTAACAAAAAAAATAATTCTACCTGAGTATTACCAACATTATGAAAATTTTAATATATCGGCCGGATTAGTAGTGGGGCAAGTCTTTCATTATAATTCAAATACTGCTAAAATACATTTATTATATAATCCAATTAATTTTATGCAATCATTACTTATCGCATTGCTTATAGGGACCCTGATTTCTGTGGCAGTTTTAATTATTATACTATTAACCCAATTTTATGGCAAAAAATTGCGGGACCAGTCGCAGGATTTATCTTTAGAAACATTAAAAACTGAACTCAAAGATATCCGGCAGGAAATGAAGGGGTCTCTTGAAAAGAACCTTGTCTTTATACAAAAGCAATCCGGAGAAAGCGGGCAAATTATCAAAGAAGTGATTACCAGAATGGAGCAACTTCACGCCACCAACAAACAAGTAGCCGGTTTTGCCACGCAATTACAAGGTTTAGACAATATTTTAAGAAACCCCAAACACCGCGGCATTTGGGGAGAATTTACTCTGGAAGCGCTTCTGGGCAATGTTTTACCGCCGAATTGTTATAAAATGCAATATACTTTTAAAAATGGGGACATTGTGGATGCGGCAATTTTTATTCAAAATAAAATTATCCCAATTGACGCTAAATTTTCTCTGGAGAAGTTTAACGAGCTTATGGAAGCCGAAGAAAGCGATAGACCGGCGCTTGAAAAAGAATTTAAAAAAGATATTAAAAACCGAATTGATGAAACAAGCAAGTATGTAAAACCGGACGAGGGGACTACTGAATTCGCGTTTATGTTTATTCCGGCCGAAGGAGTTTATCATAACTTATTAAATTCCAAAGTTGGCACGTTGAATGTAAGCTCGCAGGATTTGATAGAATATGCTTTCAGCAAGAAAGTGGTAATAATCTCGCCAACAACATTTTTCGCTTATCTGCAAACCGTAATTCAAGCATTAAAATCGCTAAAAGTAGAAGAAACAGTTAAAGATATATTAAAAAGAGTTAATGACCTTCAAAAACATATAGCAAATCATGATAATTATATGCAAAAACTTGGTAATAATTTAGGAACAACCATAAATGCTTATAATATTGCCTATAAAGAATTTTCCAAAATTGATAAAGATGTGGCCAAGCTCTCTGGCGGGGAGGCAAAAATTGATCCTATTCAGCTTGAAAAACCATCATCTCTTGACTAATTTATCAGTTTGTGCGATAATTAAACATAGAATTAAACGATATTAGAATTTTTTTATTATTATGCCTATTAAACACACGGCCATAAAAGCGCTTAGAAAAGCAAAAAAGAACGCTTTGGCCAACAGACAAGCAAAAGAATCTTTAAAGAATCTGTACAAAAAAACATTGAAAGCAATTGAAGCCGGGGATGAAAAAGCAAAAGAGCTGGTTAAAGTCACTTTAAAAGCAACAGATAAAATGTTTGGAAGAAAAATAATGAAAAAAAACGCCGTTGCCAGAAAAAAATCGCGCTTAATGGCCAGATTCAACAAAAAATTCAATTTACCCGGTTAAATAATTTCGCCAAAGCGAAATTGCGCCCTTGGCGCATTTAACAGGGCGAGAAATAAAAAACAACCCCTGATTTTCGGGGTCGTTTTTTATATTTTAGCAATTATGATGTTTAAAAATAATTTCAAATCAACTTTACCGGTTTTTGAAAAGCTGTCGGCTTTTAAAATTTTTTCATAAATATTTTTAAGTTCTTCCAAACCGAATTTTCTTGATTGCGCCAATGATTTTCCCGCCACAAATGGATGCAGATTCATTTTTTCCGCCAAATCGTCGCGGGTAGCCCGCGGATTATTATCAAGCACGTCGCGCGCGCCGATTAAAATTCTGAAATGCCGCGCAAGCATCGTCAAAATATACTCCGGCGCCGTATCATTCAAAAAAAATTCTTCCAGAATTCTTATGGCTTCTTTAGTATTTTTACTTCCGACGGCATCAGTCAAAAGAAAAATATTTTCTTCCAATTTATTTTCAATCAAAATCTCCGCGCTTTTCTTAGTTATATTTTTTTCCTTGGCAGAAAAAGCGAAAATCTTTTGAAGTTCGGAATAAATTTTCCACGAATCGTTTCCACAATTTTTAATCAAAATTTCAACCGCCCCTTGTTCAATATTCATTTTCTCCGCAGCCGCTTCAGCAATAATCCAATTTCTTAAATCTTTATTTTGGAGCAGGGGATAATCGTATATAAAAACTTCTTTTTTTATTTCTTTGTCCGCCGCAGATTTAACTAAACAAGATGCTTCTTTTTTTTGAAAAATTTTTAAAAGCGGATTTTTCTTTAGTCCTTCCCTAGATTTTTCTTCAAAAAAAACCATTATTGTGTCTTTGACGTTTAAAAATTTTTCCGCAATTTCTTTTACGCATTCTTCTTTACCGATTTTTTCAAAAAAATTAAGCGCCACCACCATTCTTTTTTTGGATAAAAAAGGAAGGGTATTTAAATTTCTCATAAGCGCGTTCAAATCATCTCTCGCCGCGTCAACTTTTGAAAAATTCAATCCTCCGGAATCGTGTTTAACCCGGAAATCGGCAATCAATTTATTCAGATGTTTTTTTGAACGGTATGTGTCTTCACCGCAAACAACTATAATCATATCTTTTTCATATCCCCCCAATTTTCTCCTATTTTTACATCAACATCAACCGGGACTTTCAGTTTAACCGCGTTTTCCATTATCTCTTTAATTTTCTCCGCTGTTTTTTTAAAATTTGTTTTTTTAATTTCAAAAACCAATTCATCATGAACTTGTAAAATCATTTTTACTTCTGGCAGTTCTTTGTTAATTTTTATCATGGCAATTTTTACAATATCCGCTTCCGTGCCCTGAACAGGATGATTTATTGCCATACGTTCGGCTGTGGCGCGCAAATAGGGGACAGGTGAAACAATTTCCGGAAAATATCTTCTCCTGCCAAAAAGCGTTTCCGAATATCCAAGCGAATAAGCAAGCGCTTTGGTTTCTTCCAAATAATTCTTTATTCCCTGATATAACGAAAAATATCTTGAAATAAAATCTATAGCTTCATCACGCGAAATACCGGCTGATTCAGCCAATCCGCGCGGTCCCATACCATAAAGAACTCCAAAATTTATAGCTTTGGCGGCGCGCCTCATATCCTTTGTAATATCTTTTTGCGGAACACCCCAAATTTCCGAAGCAGTGCGGGTATGAATATCTTCGTGCGAATTAAACGCATCAATCATTTTTTTATCTCCTGAAATTGAAGCGACAATCCGAAGTTCTATTTGCGAATAATCAAAAGCCGCCAAAATTTTTCCTTTTTCCGCGATAAACGCTTTACGAATTTCTTTTCCAAGTTCCCCACGGACCGGAATATTCTGCAAGTTTGGATTTGAAGACGAAAGGCGTCCAGTTGCCGTGACGGTCTGATTAAAATTGGCGTGAATTCTTTTGGTTTTTTTATCGGCAAGTTCCGGCAAGGCATCAATATAAGTTGATTTCAGTTTATAAAGTTCCCTGTATTCCAAAATTAAATTAATTATCGGATGCGCCTCGCGGAGCCGTTCCAATTCGCTTGCGGCAGTTGAAAGTTCGCTTTTTTTTGAAGTTTTTCTGATGCCCTTGGAAGACATTTTTATTTTTTCAAAAAGTATTTTTTTAATCTGCGCCGGTGAATTAATATTAAATTCTTCACCGGCCTGATTCCAGATTTCTTTTTTTAATTTTTTAATTTTATCATCAAAAACCTCTGACATTTTATCCAGATATCCGGTATTTATTTTTACTCCGTTTTCCTCCATTTTTGCCAGCACGAACATTAAAGGCATTTCTATTTCCTGAAACAATTTTAAGAGGCCTGCGTTATTCATCTCTTTCCATAATTCGCGCGCGGTTTCAAGAATTTTTTTAACATCTTCTTCTTTTTTATAATCCCGCATTCCCGGATTTACAAGATAAGACGCCACAAAACAATCAAAAATAGGTTCGCTTATTTCCACACCTCCGGCGCGAAAATTTTTAATCGCTTCTTTTAGTCCAAAACCGCATTTAAGACATTTTTTATCTTCAAAAATATTTTTAATTTTCTTAAAATTTTTATTTAGCGGAAAAATATTTTCTTTGCCATCACTAAAAAGAACGACATCTTTAATTTTGCCGTTCTCAAATATCAATTTAAAAGAAATTGCCTTTTGTTTATCCATTTTTAAAATAATTTTGCCTGTAATCCGGTTACAACCGCTCCGCTGGAATTTTTTATCCCTATTTCTCGCAATCTTTTTATCAAGGACTTGAATCCCAAACCTTCAAACGATTCAACCGCTTTTTTTAAGTCAAGATTGCCGCGCCTGCAATCCGCGAGCGAAAAATCTATTGGCACGGTATCTATTAATTTTACCAATTCTTTTCCCGCATACGCATCTGGTTTGTGTTGCAATAAAAGTTTTTTTACTTTTTCTTTTATTTTTTCCGTTTTTTTAGTTTCTTTAACCAAATGGCTATAAATTTCTTCAATTGTTCCAAATTCTTTTATTAATTCAATTGCTGTTTTTTCTCCTATTCCACGCACTCCGGGAATATTATCCGAGGGGTCTCCGCGCAAAGCTTTAAAATCCACCAATTGGTCGGATTTTAAACTATACCTTTCGGAAATTTTTTTTTGATTATATACAAAAAAATCTTTCAATCCGCTTCGTAAAGCATAAACAACAATATTTTTTCCAACAAGCTGAAGCGTATCCAAATCTCCGGTTATAATGATATTTTTAATCCGTTCAGTGGCTTTTGATTTTGCCAGCGTAGCTATAATATCATCCGCCTCAAAACCGGCTTTTTCATAAACTTTTATTTTTAAAACTCCAAGCAAATCTTTAATTATTGGCAATTGCGCGTAAAGTTCATCAGGAGCTTTTTTTCGCTTGGCTTTATAATCTTTATACATTTGGTGCCTGAAAGTCGGTTCCTTTCTGTCAAAAGTTACGGCAATATATTCCGGATTTAAATCCCGCAATATTTTTATCAATAAATTCACAAATCCATAAACAGAATTTATTACTACTCCGGCAGGAGATGTAAGTTTTGGTAAAGCATGAAACGCGCGATGCACTATCGCATTTCCGTCAATTATTACGAATTTTGGCGTGTTTTTTGACATAAATTTAATACAAACACACCACAACTCCTCCTTTTGCGGTTTCATCTTTATTATAAAACATCCGCCTTTTTTAATCAATCATTTTAAAGAAGGTATTGACAAAAAACAATTTTTATGATATTTTATACGCAGACAGCTTAAAAAAGGAGCAGAAAAAAATGACAGCAATTCCGTTATGGATATTTATTTTTAACGACCTTATCGCATTTGTGATTCTTTTCTTTATTTGGATTTATTATAAGGATAAGGAAAAATAAGTAAAAAAGTTTTCTGTCCATTTTGGACGGATTTTATTTTAAAACTTGAAAATAATTTAAATTTATTGTATAAATAGGGAAATGGTCGGATGACGGAGTGGCTACGTAGCGGTCTGCAACCCCTTCACCTTTAAAATTTTACAAACTTCTTATCTTAAAAAAATTTTCTATACAGCGAGGCCGGATGACGGAGTGGCTACGTAGCGGTCTGCAAAACCGCGTACACCGGTTCAATTCCGGTTCCGGCCTCATTGAATAGAAAAGAAAGGTGAGGGGGCAATTCCGGTTCCGGCCTCCAATTCAAAAACCCCGATTTATCGGGGTTTTTGAATTTTACGACTTTATTTCATTGTGATTTCACCATCAAGCACTTCAACTTTTATTTTTCTCACGCCAAATTTTTTTGCGTCTGCCTTTGTTGGCATCCAAATATCAATCCTATCGGAAAAACGTCTGTTCATTCTGTCTTCAATGGTAAAAATTTTATCTCCAAAAACTTCAGGAAATTTAATTTTTGTTTTAAAAGGAAGAAAATTTGCCGCGGCAACACCATCTTTAACTCTTGACCCATTAGCGGTAATAAAAGGCGTGCTATCGGTTTGGTCAGGAGTAGAAGAGTAGGCGGTTACTGTTATATAAAAAACTCTATTTAATTTATCTCCGGATAATTCCAATGGCTCGGTATATAATTTTATATTTTCCACGCAATAAATCTGGGGTACGGCCAGGCATTCGGTATTTTCCGACTTAGCCAAAACAACCTGTGGGCAAAGCATATCCAATATCATTGCCAAACATGCCATTCCCATTATGATTTTTTCGCCAAAATATAAAGAACGGGATATTTTTCTAATAATCCGTCTTTTTTGTTTTTGTATTTGTTTTTTTAAAAACTTTGTAATCATAACCGCGCGTCCTCCAATAAAAACCCTTCCAATTAAAAAGTCCCATATTTTGGGACCCCCTCGATTACTATTTTCTTACTTATATTATACCATTTTTTTCCACATTAGTCAATCAAAAACTGTGGAAAAATATCCGTCTTGGCTTAAAAAACAAAAAAGCCCGAAATAATTTCGGACTTTTTTGGGGTGGCCAGAGGGAGTTGAACCCTCATTAGCGGGACCACAACCCGCTGTTCTGCCGCTGAACTATGGCCACCATATTTTTGCGCGCGCACCGTACCGAAGAATTTTTTCTTCTGGTGCGGTGTTTATAACTTGTGGAGACACTGTATAAAACAGGTTAAAAAACTTGGATAAAGGTATGGATTATTTTTTCAAATATTTTATTTGCACACATCTATTAAGATTTTCTGTATTTTTTTCCACATCTTTCATAATTATATCTTTGCTAAAATTAAACTTTTTTATTTTTTCTCCACACTTTCCACAACTCTACTACTATTACTCTTTATATATAAATAAAATATTTAATAATAGTAATCTTATTTTATTGATTTAACTTTGTCTCCAGTAGGAATCGAACCTACATATCCAGCTTAGAAGGCTAGTGTTCTATCCATTGAACTATGGAGACAATCTTAAATCAACAAAATAAAATTCTCTACAATTATATCAGATAAAAATTAAAATGTCAATCGTTTGCTATTTATCATTTTTATTATGAAAAGCTTCGTGAATTTCTTTTAATTGCCTGTTGGTTACATGAGTGTAAATTTGAGTTGTGGTAATAGACGAATGACCAAGCATTTCCTGAACCGCCCTTAAATCTGCGCCATTTGTCAGTAAATCAGTGGCAAAACTGTGTCTAAGTATATGAGGAGTGATTTTTTTAGTGATACCGGCCATACGCGCGTATTTTGCTACCAATCTTTGAATGCTTCGCGGGGTTAATTTGTTACTATCGTCTTTTTTTGTGTTCAAAGCCCTGTCATGGCGGATAAAAAGCCAAAGAGATGTGTC
>CAZGDX010000022.1:0-14108 GCA_964525225.1 uncultured Gammaproteobacteria bacterium | reverse complement strand
GCCATAAAGGACACGGGTGCCACATCCACTCTTTCGGATATCTGAATGTTTTTGGCGACGGAATCCATAATTTTATTGACGGATTGATTCTCGCGGCAAGTTTTGCGGTGGACATCAATCTTGGGTTTGTTACCGCGCTGACTATCGCGCTTCATGAAATCCCGCAGGAAATGGGCGATTTTGGCGTCTTGATTTACGCGGGGTTTAATAAAACTAAAGCGCTGATTTTAAATTATCTCTCGGCATCAACCGTAATTTTGGGCGCGATTATCGGATATTTTCTCGGCGGCCTTGAGTCGTTTTCCGCTTATCTTTTGCCATTTGCCGCCGGCGGTTTTATTTATATTGCCGCCACCGATTTAATTCCGGAACTTAAAAAAGAAACCAAGCTTAAAAAAATCACGTTTTCGCTGACGATATTTCTCGCCGGCATCGGGATGATGTATTTATTGAAAACCATTTCCGAAGTTTAAATTCGTACTGGCAAGGGTAACCCTTGGCAGCATTGTCAAAGGTCACCCTTGTCATATTTTTTGAGTATTAAAAAATCCCCGAACAATGTTCGGGGATTTAAAATTTATCCTATAATGAAAATTACTTTTTTAAATAACATTTACAAAAGCTTATCAATCTTTTTTACTTCTGACAATAGCTCTTTGTGTATTTTGCCGTTTGAGAATATATAACTGCCGGTTATCGGACGCCATGGCCTACCTTCAAAATCGGTAATTTTTCCTCCGGCCTCTTGAACCAAAAGCGCGCCGGATGCCACATCCCACGGCATAACTTCGGTTACAATAAACGAATCCACGCGCCCGCTTGCCACCCAGGCGGTCTCAAGACCCGCGGAACCAAATTTTCTCAAATCCTTTACTTTGGGAAATATCGCGGCGCTGATTTTTCCGGTTCTTTCATAATTTTTCCCCCTGCCTCCTCCGCAAACCAAAGCATAGCTGTCTTTTATTTTTTTAACTCTTGACACCTGAATACGTTTATTGTTCAGCCGTGCCCCCTTGCCTTTTTCCGCGTAATAAATTTCATTAAGCGCCGGCGCGTAGACAACCCCGTAAAGCAGCTCGCCGGTTTTTTCGTTCATAAGAGCAATACACACGGAAAAAAACGGATTTACGGAAGCGTAATTGGCCGTCCCCTCAAGCGGGTCAACAATCCAAAGCCATTCGGAATTATTTGTTATTCTGTCGCTTTCTTCAGACATTATGCTATGATGCGGAAAATTTTTCAGAATTTCTTTGCGGATTATTCTATCCGCTTCCAAATCGTATTTGGTGGTAATGGCTTTTCCATATCCGCGCCAATTTTGTATAAAACCATCCTTCTTAAAATTCTTATACAAATAATCTCCGGCCTTTTTTGCTGTATTGATAATAAAATTTTTCATCATATAATTTTATTATACCAAATTTTCGGGCAACAAAAAACTCTGCTTTTTGCGCAGAGTTTCACAGAATTATTTTATCACGTCTTTTTGCATAACAACTTTTCCCATTTCAACAATACTCCAAGGGCGTTGCGCGTCTTTGAGCCAACATGTTTTTCCATATCGCGAGGCATCTTCAAAGCGAACAAAATGCAACACAAATCCGTCTGACGCGCGCGGATTATGAATTTTCCCCGACCAATCATCAATAATCATAAATAATCCCGAGCGCGCTATGAAGGCCAAAATTCCAATATCAATTAAAAGATTGACGAGACGCAGATAGAAATTCGGCTCATACATTTCCGGATAAACTCTGGCGTGATTAAATAAGCCCCAATCAATCTGCCACCTATCATCCGGGGTCTTTAAAACGCCGAGACGAACCGCCTCTTCAACGCGCTCAAATACTCCGCGGTGCCGGGCAATCGCGCATTGTTCGCATTCCCCAGCCCGAACCGCGATATTTATAAAAATTCCCTTGTGCCTATACGGAAGAATTTTCGCGGGTGCGCGCGCATTTCTATTTAAGCGGCACATCACACAAGAAGTAGAAGATTCGCGTTCGCTCATATTACCCTCTCTTTCCTTTTGTTTTTTAAAAGACCTCTTATAGCCAATCTTATCTTATTTTTAAGAAAATGTCAATTATAAACTAAAAGCGGCGAAATTCGCCGCTTTTTTAATTTATTCTTCAATTCCCTTTTTATCTTTCGCCTGAAATTTTCCTTTATAGGTTTTGATTTGTTTTTGGAGTTCGTCTTTTATTTCCGCGACTGCCATTATCAACGTCTTTTTTTCCGCCTCGGCGCGGATAATTTTTCCCGGAAGACGAATATCCGCCTCAGCGCGAAAAACATCGCCTTTCTGATGATGTTTTGTGGTTTTTCCAACCTCAACCCAGCATTCCAAAACGCCCTTTTCTCCAAGCCGTGGAACATATTTTTCTAGACCGCCGATTTTTTCGGTAATCAAATCTTCAATTGCCGAAGTTAATGTGAAATTCGTCGCCTTTATGTGCATTTTCATAGTATTTTAGTCATGAACAAAACCTCCACAGATTTTTACCACAGATACGCACAGATGTGTCATCCCGAGCGAAGCCGCAGCGTAGCCGAGGGATCCCTTAAACATTGTCGAAGAGATTCCTCCACTCGCCTTGATGCTCGGTCGGAATGACAGAAGTGGTTATTTATCTGTGTAAATCTGTGAAAAATATCTGTGGTGGTCTAGTACCTTATATTTTTTAATTTATCTGTACTTCCTCCTCCAATTTTACACCAAACTTTTCAAAAACTCTATTTTTAATTAAGTTTATGAGTTCCACGACATCACTCGCTTTGGCGTTGCCGGTATTTACTATAAAATTCGCGTGGCGTTCGGAGATTTTGGCTCCGCCGGATTGCAGTCCTTTTAAATCACACTCTTCAATCATTGACACGGCAGACCTTTCCGCCGGATTTTTGAAAATGCACCCTGCCGACGGCTCTGTTGGATATTTTCCGGCGCGTATTAAGACCTTTTCTTCAACATATTTTCGCAGTTCTTCGGCATTTCCCATTGACAACCGCAAAACCGCCGAAAGAATTACCGGTCGTTCTTTCAAATCAATCTTTTTAAGATTGCTGTACCTGTAAGAAAAATCAAACCAGCTTTTTACAACATCCGTAATTTCTCCGTCCGGCATCAGCAAGGCGGCGCGTTCCAAAACATCCCCAATCCACGGCCCGTCTTTTCCAAGCCCTGCGTTTCCATAAATCGCCCCGCCTAAAGTTCCGGGAATTCCGGCGGCAAATTCCAATCCGGCAAAGCCCCTTTCAAGAGCTCCGCGGACAAGTTTTGCCAAAGGCGCGCCCGCGCCCGCTTCTATCATTCCTTTTTCATCAAAATATATTTCTGAATTTGAAATTTTAATAACCAAGCCGTCAAAACCACTGTCGGAAAACAAAACATTGCTTCCACCGCCCAGCACAAAAAACGGGATATTCTCTTTTTTTGCGGCGTTTATCGCGTCCGTGATATCAATTTCCCTTTTGGCTTCAAAAAAATACTTCGCCGGCCCGCCGATATGAAAAGTTGTGTGTTTTCTAAGCGGCTCGTTTTCCACTACCCCGCTTAATTGCATTTTTAAATCGCTTGGCATATTATTTCTTTATTTCTTTATTTCTTTCGTAATATTATAAATATCTCCGGCGCCCATTATTATCACCACATCTCCCTGTTTTGCTTTATCCAATATCATTTTCTTAGTTTCTTCCAGATTTTCTCCGTAATAAATTTCCTGCGGAATGCTCCGTTTTTTGTTGCGCTCGCGGATTTTTTCTATCAAATCCATAGAGCTTATTTTTTCATTACTATCCTCGCGTCCTTCTACATTATAAATTTCATTCAAAATCAAAACATCTGCGTCGTCAAAACATTCAACAAATTCATTGAACAATTTTTGTGTTCGCCTTTTTTGGTGCGGCTGAAAAGCAAGAATAATTCTCTTGCCCGGGTAAAAATCTTTTGCCGCTTTCAAAGTTTCGCGGACCGCGGTCGGATGATGCGCGTAATCGGAAATAAATATCGCGCCATTTTTTTCGCCCAATTTTTCAAATCTTCTCCAAATGCCGTCAAATTCCTTAAGCAACGTCTTAATTTTATGAAGCGGAACGCCAAAATACAACGCGCAACCTGTTGCCGCCAGGGTATTATAAACATTAAATTTACCCGGAATTTTCAAAACAAATTCGCCCAGACCGTCCAGCCCGCGGGCAATTTCAAACCGCTGAAATCTTTCCATTTTTCTATCACCGGTTTCTGAAGGCAAATCTATAACTCTTAAATTTATGGCGCGAACATCGGTGTTGTTTTCTATTCCGTAAGTAATCACTTTCACATTCGGCCTGGCGCCATATTTATTAATTCCCGAAAGTTCTATAATATTCCGGATAATCTGGTCGTCGCCGTTCGCGATAAGCAAACCGCCATCCGGCAGCAATTTTATGTATTTCAAAAATGTTTCTTTTATTTCTTCTATTCCGCTGTAAAAATCCAAATGGTCTTCTTCAATATTCGTTAAAATTATAACTTTCGGACGCAAATTAAGCATATGCGCTTCATGCTCGCACGCCTCAACTACAAAATATTTCGTCCTGCCGTGGCGCAAATTTCCGCCGTCAAACGCTTTTGTTTTACTTCCGACAATTACTGTCGGGTCCAAATCGCCAAGCGCCAGCATTTGCCCTAAAAGCGCGGTTGTAGTGCTTTTTCCGTGCGTGCCAGAAATTGCAATGGTAAATTTATCGCGGCTCATTTCTCCCAAAAATTCAAAATAAGTCATTTCCGGAATTCCCCGTTCACGCGCTTTTGTCCGTTCCGGGTTGTCTTCCGGAACCGCGCCGGAATAAACTACCAAATCCAAACTCTTCGGCAAGTTCCCCGCCTTGTGCCCGACAAAGACCTTAATGCCGGCTTTTTCAGCATCATGCGTGATTTCCGATTCTGTGGCATCCGAACCGGTAACCGTTTTACCGATTTTCGCCATTAACTTCGCCACCGCCGAAACGCCAATTCCCCCAATTCCCACAAAATGAATTTTATTTATTTGAGTAAGCATCATATAAAATTTCCGATTTACGATTTCAGATTTACGATTTATTTCTTGTATTTTCAATCCAATAAATTTATCTGTGAAATCTGTGCGTAATATCTGCGGTTTTATTTCTCACAAATCATAACATAATTCCTGCTGCTTTTCCAACTTTTAATTATTTTAAATCCGGCAAGTTTTGCGAGTTTAAAAATCTCTCCTTGTGTAAACGCGTGATAATATCTTGTTATATTTTCCCGCTTGCCGTAAGCGCTTTCCCCGCAAGCATTCCATGGCAACAGAATATCTCCAAAATCCATTTTATTTTTACCAATCATCTTTAACGCTGTATACTTTACTATATAAGAAAGATATTTTTTCTGCCATAACATCCAATTTGTCATAAAAAATTTCCCGCCCGGCTTCAACGAAATGTAAATTCTTTTTAATGCCTCAAGACGCAATTCATCGCTTGGAATATGATGCAAAACAGCGATAAAAAATACCGCGTCAAATTCGTTTTTGAATTTTATATCAAGAACATCGCCGACGCCAAATTTTGCTCCGCATCCCTTCCATTTTTCTTTTGCCGCGGAAATTAAATTGGCGCTTCTATCCAATCCTAAATAATCAATTGACAAACCTTCAAATAATTCGTATAATCTACCATTACCACAGCCGAGGTCCAAAACAACATCTCCATTTTTTACAAATTTCAAAAACTCGCTGAATTCCGGCCACAAAGCAAAACGGGTATTACTAAATTCTTTAGCAATACGCTCGTAATCATCTGCGGTCTTATTAAGCAAATTTTTTGCGGTTGTTTTGTTCATAAAATATATTTGTCATCCCGAGCGAAGCCACAGCGTAGCCGAGGGATCCCTTAGATATTGTCGAAGAGATTCCTCCGCTCACTCCGTTCGGTCGGAATGACAAAAAACTTATTTCGTATTTTTTATGTTTGAAAAATTAGTCAAAATTCTATCCGCCAAATCCGTAAAATCCCAAAAGGAAATCGCGGATGCGATACGCCACGCGACAAACGATTCAAAGTCATTGCCGCCATTTTCGCATTTACTCCGGATTTATCAAAAAATGGTAAAGCGCGGAGAAATAGAACGAAATAAAAATCTGGAGTCATTGCTCAAAAAAAGGAAAACCCGGACAATCTCCGGAGTTGCGGTTATTACAGTTCTCACAAAGCCCTATCCTTGCCCGGGAAAATGCGTTTATTGCCCCACAGAAGCGAAAATGCCCAAGTCGTATCTTTCCAATGAACCGGCTGCGGCGCGAGCCCTTAAACTCAAATTCAACCCGTATGAACAAACAAAGCAGAGAATCCAAACTCTCGCGGATATCGGCCATCCGACAGATAAAATTGAACTCATTGTCAAAGGCGGAACATGGTCGGTGTATCCAAAAAAATACCGCGAATGGTTTATAAAAAGATGTTTTGACGCCGCCAATTTAAAACCATCTAAAAATCTTTCCGAAGCGCAAAAAATAAATGAAAAAAGCAAACGCCGAATTATCGGACTTACACTTGAAACCCGGCCGGATTTCATAAACCCGGAAGAAATCAAGCATTTAAGGAAGCTTGGGTGCACGCGGCTAGAGCTGGGCGTCCAGACAATCTACGATAATATCCTACAACAAATTGAGCGCGGGCACAAGGCAAAGGACTCGGCTTTGGCCACAGAAATGCTCCGGAATTCCGGCTTTAAAGTTGACTATCATTTAATGCCGATGCTTCCGGGAGCGACTCCAAAAAAAGATTTGGAAATGATGGCTGAAATTTTCAAAAATCCGGCATATCGCCCGGATATGATTAAAATTTATCCATGCTCGGTGGTAAAGGGTTCAAAACTTTATAAGATATGGAAGGAAGGCGAGTACAAACCGTATTCAGATAAAAACCTGATTGAAATTCTGATTAAAATAAAATCGGAAATCATTCCCTATTATTGCCGCATTTCACGGCTTATCCGCGATATTCCCGGAACCAGCATTTCCGCCGGAAATAAAATCACCAACTTGCGTGAAATCATCCAAAAAGAAATGCGCGGAAGAAACCTGAAATGCAAATGTATCCGTTGCCGCGAAGCCGGACGCGCGACAAAAATCCACAAAAAACTAAAACTTTTTATTGATAAATACGAAACTCTTGGCGGAACAGAATATTTTTTAGGGCTTGAAGACCCGAAGCGCGAAGCTATTTTTGCGTTTTTACGGTTAAGATTGCCAAAAAACGAAAACAACATAATCCCGGAAATAAAAAACTCCGCGCTTATCCGCGAAGTCCATACTTATGGCTCAATGGTTCCGATAGGAAAAATTGAAAAAGACAAAGTCCAGCACAGCGGGCTTGGTAAAAAATTAATGATTGAAGCGGAAAAAATCGCCCGCAAAAACGGCTATAAAAAAATCGCGGTTATTTCCGGCATTGGAGCGCGTGAATATTATAAAAAAATCGGTTATATACTGGAAGGGACTTATATGACAAAAAATATTTGCTGATAAAGTTTTGACCGCGGACATAAATACGGCTATAATTTCCTTATACTAACTCTTGTCATCCTCGGGGACGCGAAGCGGAACCCGGGGATCCACGTAGATTCCCGCCTCCTGCCCGCAACGCCAGCAAGCTGTCTTGCGTGGCGGGCGCGGTCGCGGGAATGACAATAAAAATTATGTTTAAACATTTGGAAAAATTTGACCCGCAAATCGCAAAAACAATAAAGCAGGAAATCAAAAGACAACAAAACGGCCTTACTTTAATTGCTTCAGAAAATATCGCGTCTCTTGCTGTAATGGAAGCGCAGGGTTCGCCTTTGACCAATAAGTATTCCGAAGGATACCCTGGCAGAAGATATTATGGAGGTAATGAATTTATTGATATTTGCGAGAATTTGGCCATAGAACGCGCTAAAAAACTCTTTGGAGCCGAATATGCCAATGTCCAGCCACACGCGGGCAGTCAAGCAAATTTAGCGGCTTATTTCGCGTTTTTACAGCCACAGGACAAGATAATGGCCATGAGTTTAGCTTTTGGCGGGCATCTGACCCACGGACACAAAATCAACATCACCGGAAAATTTTATAACTTTATCCATTACGGAGTTTGCGCCAACGGACGTTTGGATATGGATGAAATCCGCGCCATGGCGATTGCCGAAAAACCAAAAATGATTGTGGCCGGATACACCGCCTATCCGCGCGCCATAGATTTTAAAGCATTCAGAAGTATAGCAGATGAAGTTGGCGCTTTTTTAATGGTGGATATGGCGCATATTGCCGGACTTGTTGCTGGAGGCGCGCATATGTCGCCGATTCCTTACGCGGATGTTGTTACCACCACCACTCACAAGACGCTGCGCGGTCCGAGAGGCGCGATGATTTTGGCGAAAAAAGAATACGCCGAGAAAATTGATAAAGCCATAATGCCGGGAATGCAGGGTGGACCGCTTGAACACGTTATCGCCGCCAAAGCCGTAGCTTTCAAAGAAGCAATGTCGCCGGCTTTTAAAAAATACGCAACGCAAATTGTAAAAAACTCGCGCGTTCTCGCGGAAACTTTAATGGAAGAAGACATTACTCTCGTTTCCGGCGGCACAGATAATCATTTAATTCTCGCGGACTTAACAAACCTTGGAATTTTCGGGAAAGACGCGGAAAAATTATTGGAAGATGTCGGAATTTATGTAAATAAAAATCTGATTCCGTTTGATACAAGAAAACCGATGGATCCGTCCGGACTCCGCATCGGAACACCGGCCATCACCATCCGCGGATTTAAAGAAAAAGATACGGAGATTTTGGGAAAAATAATTGCCGATGTTTTAAAAAACAGAAACGACAAGTCCAAAAAAAAAGCAATAAAAACAATAAAAGAACTTACGGAAAAATTTCCGATTTATGAAAATTATTGACGGAAAAAAAATCGCGGCGCAAATCCGCGCGCGCACCAAAAAACAAATTTCCAAAATGGCAAATGAGCCGGTTTTGGCCGTAATTCTGGCTGGCGACGATGAAGCATCGCAAATTTATATCAGAAAAAAAGAAAAGGCCTGCGCGGAAGTGGGAATAAAATTTGAAAAATTTCTGTACAAAAAAACAACGACCGAAAAACTGGTTTCAATAATCAAAAAACTTAATGAAAGAAAAGAAATTACCGGCATTTTGGTCCAGCTTCCTCTTCCCAAAAATTTGGATACCCAAAAAATCATAAATACCATAAGCGATAAAAAAGATGTTGACGGCTTCCGCAAAAACACGCGCGTCCTCTCTCCTGTTTACGGCGCGATTTTTGAGTCATTAAAATACGCGCGCGTCAATCCGAAAAATAAAACTATCGCCATCCTTTCAAACAGCTCCACCTTTGGAAATCCGCTGAAAATTATCCTGAAAAAATCCGGCGCAAAACCAAAAATTTACCTGAAACCAAAAAAGCAAATTTTCAGCGAAAATATTATAATCTCGGCGCTTGGAAAACCAAAATTCATCACCGCGGATATGGCAAAAAACGCGGTTGCGATTATTGATATCGGCATCACGCGGGTGGCCGGAAAAATCTACGGCGATGCGGATTTTGAATCTTTCCGAAAAATAAAATGCGTGATAACTCCCGTTCCCGGAGGCATCGGTCCAATAACAGTTGCCTTGCTTTTAAAAAACATCTTGGAATTAAATAAAAAATAATGTTTTTCAAAAAACTTCTGCAAGATTGCAATTACAAAAAGAGCAACGCCACAACAAGCGTTCGCTTTTTAATTTCCGCGGAAGCAAAAAAACTGGCGCAACTGATTTTACAAAGTTCGGGCGAAAACGAGCGCGAACGTCTTGGCGAAGCGCTTCTGGATGAACTTTCAGACGCGGCAAAAATTGATATCGTAGAACTAAAAATTTCCAACGCCAATCAAAAACACAAAAAATCAAACGGCCGGATTGTTATGAAACAATACGGATTCTATCGCCCGAAGTTTAACTACATTTTCATTACCAACCGCACGGCCAGCCGCGGACAAATCCTCGCGCCCAAAACTTTTCTGGACACGCTTCTCCACGAATGGGTGCACCATTACGATTTCAAAGCCCTAAAAATAAATTCAATCCACTCCCGCGGATTTTACGAACGACTGAATGATCTAAAAAGAAAATTGGAGATATAAAAAGAGGGGGCAATCCCCTCTCTTTTTTAATATTTTTATACATCACCAACGGAAAGCAACCGAGGTCGGAATAGCGATCGCCATCCCAACACCAGCCACAGCAACCCAGACCGCGCTCGTCAAAATTGCCAAGATTCAGGCAACTGCCGTCCGCGTGAAGCGTATCAGTACGGATCCACAACTCAGGAACTCGTTCGCCTGTTCGCTTGAAATACGAAAGAATCAAAGCCGAACAAATAGACGCGCTTCCAAATGAAGCAAGGCAATTTTCCGGCAAATGATGTCTGTCGCGCGCTTTGCCAAGCAATTCCAATTGTTCCTGCATGCTCTTTTTGCAACTGTTCGGAACGATTCTTGGAACCCAGAATACGAGCGAATCACAGGTTAATTCTTTATTTTTCAGCAGCGATTGGCTGGTATTTGCCCAGTTATTATAACACGGGCCGAGAGTTGAAGCATGAACCTGAAAGTCAAAGCCGGATTTTACTCTATAAAAAATTTGCTTGGAGTCTGGCCAAGAGCAAGTATCTCTCGCGAATTGCCGCAAATTTTGAATGATGATTTTCGCGCCACCTTTGTCAGAATGTCCGTTTTCCACAAGGAACCTTGCCGCCTCTTCGTCCGAAACCGGAAAAACCCAATCGTTACATTGCTTATCCGCGGTTCGCCTTTGACAAGCTTCGGCAACAGCATTCAACAGCATTGATTCAGTCGCGCCGCGTTCCATCAGAAACAACATCGCGTCAATTGGATCAACAGACAACAATGAGGGCTCTCGATATGATGGCATTTTCTTTTTCCTTCTTTTTTTATTTTTTAAGAACAATTAATGATTATTTTAATAATCGTTTTACTATAACAAATCTAAACACGCTTGTCAACAGTGTATACATTATACCACTTATCATACAACTATATACCAAATTTAACGGCCATTAAAAATCGGCCCATAGTATAGTATTTAACACTAAAATGCTCGTTCGCGCACTTTAGTGTTAAATCATTTTTTTAAAAAAGACACCGGATATGGCGTCTTATATTTTTTATTTGGGAAGCGGTGAGTATTTTTTTCCTTCTTTCCGCAATAATCTCATCCTTACACAATATTTGCACTCGCAAGTATCGGGCGATGTTGTGGATTTAAAAATATTACGCAATGTTCCTGGCTCTATTACTAATTCATCTTCCTCACAACCGCAAAGCATCGCTTTCATAGAAATAGAAAGATCTTTTCTTTTCATTTCCTTTTTCTCCCTTCGCCCACCATAGCTTTAGCGACGGCGGGCTCTTTTTTTAAATTTTTAAAAAGCTCTGTAAATCACAGAACTCTAAAAGATTATCACAAAACCAGCTAAAAGTCAACTCTTATTTTATAATCAGATAAACCGCCTCATAGATTATTCCGGCGATAAACAAAGCCATAACAGAATACGGAATAAATTTCGGCAGTTTCAGAATATATTCCGGTTTTTTATCCCCGCGAGTTTTAGCTTTCAGATAAATCAAAACAATAATTATGCCGTTCATCCCGCCAAAAAGCGCGCCGGTAATGCTTATTATTTCTATAAATTCCCGCGAACCGAAAAGAAAAATTAAAAACGGCGCGATAACCGCCAATGCCCAACATAATATATTATTTTTTAAAAAATAATCATAGCAAAATATTTCTTTTAAATTTATTCCTATAATAAGAAAAGATGTAATAATGCACAAAAATCCAAATACCGCCCCGAGCGCCAAAACCGGCTGGCTTAAAATCCCCTGCAATCCGGCAAGCGTTTCTTCGCTTGTTCCGCTTCCGGAGACCCCCCACATTAAAAACCCGAAAGCCGCGGTAATTAAAATCGCGATTAAACTTCCGGCAATCAAAACATTTTTCATTTTTTTTAAATTTCCGCGCAACACCTCTTTGATTTCCGGAATTGCCGCGCTTCCGCCGAGCGAAAAAAGTATCACGCCATAAGGCAAGAACAGATTTTTTGGGTCAAACGAAAAGAAATTATCCGGCCGGGCCGCGGGCGAAGCAAAAAATAAAATAGTCACGACAGAAATCAAAAGCGCGGCAGTCAAAATAAATTCAACCCGGCTCAAAAGCCGGAGCCCGAGCAAAACAAAAATCGCCACAACTAAAAAGACAAAAATCTGATAAATAAAAACATCGCCAATTTTCACAAGCGAAAACAAAAATTGCCCGCCGACAATTATGTAAGCGATAATGGAACCATACATCCCCAAAATTTCCGTGATTCCCGCCACTCTCCTGCCCCGCATCCCCAAATATTTTTCCGCGTATCCGACCAAACGGTGCCTGCCATTAGTGCGCAAAACCGTCTCCCCATAAAATAAATGGACAAAAATAATAGCTGTTCCCAAAATAATAAAATAAAAAATCCCGGGCGCAAAACCGGCCCGCGACAAAACATATGGCACGCCGAAAATCCCAACACCGACTATCATTCCCACAAGCATTGCCACGCTTACTAAAAACTTTTTACTTTCTTTAAAAAACATAAAATTTTCAATATATGATAATTATATCATATATTGAAAAAATCTCTGAATTGTGATAAATTAAATTCATGAAAAGGACTTTAAAAAAGCAGGAGAGAAAAACAATGCAAAATAAACTTCCGGTTGTAATCGCGCCGGGATTTTTTACGAGTTTTTGGCCGTCAACATTAAATCTGGATAAAAAAATAAATGACATGGGATACAGAGTTTTTTCGCCAAAACCGTCGTTTTTGTCTGTTTTTAATATCCACATTCAAGCCGCGGCGCTTGCCAAACTCGTAGATAAGGCGCTAAAAGAAAGCCAAGCCGACAAATGCAATATCGTTGGCGTAAGCATGGGCGGAATCGTCGCGCTCTATTATCTTCACGAACTTGACGGCGCAAAAAAAGTTAACGCCTGTATTACAATCGGCACGCCCTTTAACGGAACATACGCCGCTTTACCCGCCCTTTTATTTGCTCCAAGCGCCTGGGAAATCATTCCAAATTCGCCGCTTCTTAGCTATCTTTCAAAAAAGCCGAAACTTCCAAATGTTCAAATGTATAATTTCGTAGGAATTGACGATATTTTATGCCCGCCCAAAAGAAGCAGATACAAGCACGCAAGAAACAAAACATTTAATGGAGGGCATGCGGATTTATGCCTTGGCATCAATGACGAAGTGCTAAATTTCATAGAACTTATTTTGATTGCGGAAGAACCCCAAAACTAAAACTGCTAAATATTTCTCAAACGCCCTCTCTGTTTCAGAGAGGGATTTTTATTTAAAGTGGATAATCTGTGCATAAACCATTATTGCTAAAAAATGAAATTTTATCTAAGATAAAGACGCAAATAACATTTATTTTATGGCTCCAATCGAACGGATTCCTCCGCAAAATACCGATGCCGAGCAATCGCTTCTTGGCGCGCTTTTAATAGACAAAGACGCAATTATCAGAATTGCCGATATTACCGTTGCCGAAGATTTTTATAAAGATATCCATAAAATTATTTTTGATGCCATGACGGATTTGTACCGCCACCGCGAACCGATTGACTTGCTTTCTTTAAGCAACAAACTGGAAGAATTAAAAAAACTGGAAGAAATCGGCGGACGGGCATACCTGATATCTCTTTCAAACATGGTGCCGACCGCTTCCAATGTCGCCCATTACGCGCGCATTGTCCAAAAAAAAGCGAGTTTGCGACGCCTAATAAACGCGGCCGGAGAAATCACCGAACTCGGATATGAAGAAACCGAGGACGTGGAATCCATTTTGGATAAAGCTGAACAACGGCTTTTTTCTGTTTCGCAAAAATATCTGAAACAAGGATTTATGCCGATTAAAAATGTTTTGGAAGACGCTTTTGAACGCATTGACGAACTTCACCGCGAACGTGGAAAATTGCGCGGAATGCCAACCGGATTCGGAG
>CAZGDX010000021.1:0-15686 GCA_964525225.1 uncultured Gammaproteobacteria bacterium | reverse complement strand
TAGCAAATTGCCCAGAATTTTTTTGAGCGAGGACGGCTCGGCAGGAGGGGGTTTGGGGGAGGAATGCCGAGCCGTCCGAGCCGAAGCGAAGCCCCGCCGCCTGATCTGTTAGGAGCAGAAGCCAGCAAAAAATTTTCTTTTCCTTTTAGAAGAAAAAATCCGGCGCGCGCAAAATCAAAAATGTGAAGAAAACTTTTTTGCTGGCTGGCGAGTATCAGCGAGCGGCGGCGGGGCGGAGCGAGTTAGTTCCGCTCAAAATAGGTTCGGATTTGGTTAAACAAACGCATATAAAAACACCTCAGTATTCTGAGGTGTTTTTATATCTATCTCACCGTTCCCCTGCCTTGCGCTTCGGGGTCGTCCAAAAGTTCGGTGGTTATTGCCGGCTCAGTTAGAACAATCGCGCCTTTTGTTTCTTCATCTTGCGCTTCAAATGTAGTCATCTGAAGAATAATTAAATTTTTTCCGATATCGGACATTTCGGGAGTAATTGAAACGCTAAAATTAACCTCCGCTTTATTTATTCCTTTCGGCAGATTATCCATCCGCCAAGAAATTTTCCGCGATGACGCGTCATAAAATATGTTCCCGCGCTCGGCAAAAGAAACATTTTCCCAATTTACTCCCGCGGGCAAAATTCCCGACACCACAATATTATTAAGCGCGTGCAAAGTATTTTCTATTGTCCAAAAAATCTTATAAGTTGTTTTCTCTCCGACTTTTGGCGGAACCGGTCCGCTTCCGACCGCGATATTGTCATCATTAAAATATCTTCCCTTGGCTATAATACTCGCGTCGCTATTTAAAAATATGGTTATCTTTTCGCTTTGTACCGGCTTATTGGCCGGATCGCCGCCAATTTTTCCTATTTTTGCTTCGGACAGAACGGAAATTTTATATTCCCCTTCCAAATCTGAAAACGGCTCGTCTATCAAATTTATCCAAAAATTTATCGTTCCTTCGCTTCCGGACGTGAGTTTTGCGAGAGCTGGAATGTTCGTTTTATCCCAAATTATTTCAAATGGAATTTTTTTTCCGCGATTTTCATCAATTAAACTTGACCACATAAGCGGGCTTCGCGTCCCGTTTTCAGGATCGGATTCAAAAATTGCTTTTATAGAAACATCACTCAAATCTTCCGCGATATTATTCTTATAATTTATGGAAAATTGCAATGCCTCCCCAAAATTTACCGAACCGCGCCTATCCGAAACCAAATTCAAAATCAAATCGCTTCTTGAAATCCTAACCGGAACTACTGATTCTTTTTGCAAAATAAACTTATCTTCGGAAATCATAAAACCGATTTGAAATTTTTCGGCAATATCACCGGAAGCTTCAGACGAATAAACGCCTTTTATTTTTATCTCGCCTTCTTCTTCGGGCTTCAATTCATCAAAAAACCACCTTCCTTTTTTATCCGGGACCGGCTCGGCAAAAACAAAATTAAATTTCTCGGAAAACACCGGATTTACGGCGATTTTTTCAACTCTTTCGGTTGATAAATTTTTGTATTTGACAATAAATTCAATTTCTTTTCCCGGTTCGGCATCGGTTGCGCCGGTTGCTTCAATATCCAAAATTATTGATTTTACCAAAGCCGAATAATTGGCAACCTTTTCAAATTCGGAATTGAAATTTGCCGGACGATAATTCAGCGCGCCGGTTAAAACAAATTCGGAATCTTTTTCTCCGACAATAATTCCTTTTAATTCTATTTTTCCGGATTCTCCTTTTTCAATAGCGCCAAGATTCCATACACCGTTTTCTCCTTGCGGAGGATTGCTTTCTTTAAGAATAAACCCAGGGGTTGTAAAAAGCGTAATATCCGCCTCGCCAAGCGGCACATCTTCTTTATTCGTATACGAAATTTCAAGAATAGTTTCAGCCCCGGACACCACTACTTCGGGACCTTTTATTTCAAACTTCACGCTTTTACCGCCAAACCGTTCGTAGGGTTTCAAAATAAAAAATCCCGCCCAGGCCGAAACAGCGAGAAGCGCAAAAAAAACAACCATTCCGATTAAAAAAGTTTTTATCTTTCTCTCGCGTTTTATTTCAAAATTTTTAAAATCCGGCATTTTGCCATCTTTTTCATATATTTTCTTCAGTTCTTTTTCTGTTTCCTCGTCGTAGCCAATTTCTTCCTCTAAGATTTCTTCTCCGCCAGACGGCAGATTATCTTTTTTAAAAAACATAATGAAACTAAATTCCAATTTTAATTTTTAAATTATATTTTGAAATTATTTTCGTCTGATTATTTCTCCATAAAATCTGTCTGTTGAAAGCGGTTTTAAATTTTTCTCCCCTGCTTCGTTGTTGTATATCCAAGTTTCATCCAAATTATCCGCCAGCCGCGTAAAGTGCGCGAACGATGTCCGGCTGCTTCCCGGCTGTTTTTGCACAAATAAATCATACGTGGAAAAATCCGACCCGAAATCCCTTTTTAATACCGCGTTGGCGATTGTTTTTAAATCACCGGAAGAAATCATTGATTTAAAAACGAGTTTGAACGGCAATTTATAAACAAACGAATAAGTAATTGATTTTCCCGGGTCAACCATTGTCCAGTTTCCGAACGATGTTTTTTCAAATTCTTCGGTAATGCGCGTTCCGCTCTTCGGGTCAATGGATATTATTTTTTCATTTTTTGCCAAGTCGGCGTCAAATTCCGCTCCTTCTTCAACTGTGTCAAACAAATAATTATCCGGCGCTGAAAATCCATCCGCGTGTAAAAGCATTGAGCCCTTCGGAACATAAACTCTGACATAATTCACATTTCTCACTCCGGAAAATATTTCTCCTTTATTGCCGTTATGCATTCTGGTAACGCGGACGGTATCAATAATGTTGCCATCGCTGTCTATTCTTGATTCATGAGTGATTATTTCGTCAATAACCTTATCTGTTTTTTGTCCGGCAATATTCGTATTAAATATCGCCAAATAATCGCCCGCGCGATTTTTAATCTCGCCGCTCCAGCCAAGTTTATTAACAATATTTTGCAAATTTTCATCTTTAAAATAAAACAATATGTCTTTTGAATTCAAGGATTCTCCAAAAATGCGCCCCAATTCCAATATGTCGTCAATATCCGAACTCGCAAAAATTTTATCGGACATTATGGGCATCAAATCGGCTAAAATTTGTTTTGGCTTATTTTCTTCTCTGTTGTATTCAAGTTCAACCGATTTTTGGACTTCGCCGATAAAGTTTTCTCCATCCAAAATTTTTCCGTATTTTTCCATTTCCACCGGTCCGAAAAAACTAAGCAACCTTTCCGCGAACGGAGCGTTGATGGCAATAACTCCGTCCATCGTGCTTCCGCCGCTTTTTTCATAAAACCAAATTATTTTTTCCGCGGAAACGCGAAAATCCGGAAACCAATTGGCATCGCGGAAATACCACCGCGAAGAAATAAGTTTCATTGGTTCCGGAGGAGCCAGCTTTGTGGTAAGCCCCCCGTCCAAATCATAAGAACCGCCACCCGGAAAAAATGTTTTTACAATCTTTCCATTTTTGACATAAATCTCGGCAAAACTTCCTATGAATCCCCCAGTCGGCCTGATTTCGCTGTTATTTTGAAAAATCAATAAATATCTTTTTGGTTCCGGCGCTCCCAAAATTCCCAAAAAAACGTCAGAAAGACGGGAAAATTCGTCCGCGGAAAAATTGGCGGAATCAAGGGACATTTTTATTGTTTTAAATTTTTCCCTTACTTGTCCGGGGAGCAAATTCACATCAACTCTGTCCAGATATGAATAAGTTTTTTGGAGGCACGGAATAAAATTTTCCATTCCCGATTTTAATAAAGAAAATTTTTCCGCGAAATTATCGGTATTTTTTATATTTAGCAGCATGCCGCTTAAAATCGCGCCCGCTTCCGAAATCTCGGCGCCGGCTTTCAAAAGATAACGTCCTGATTTTATTTGTTCTCCTTTTTCCGGCAACAAACCTGCCATCTCCAGAATTAAAAAATTTATTTTATCTATTTCTGTATTCGCGAAGTTCAACTCATTGGCCGCTTTTTTAAAATCTTCAGCGCTTGGATTTAACGGATTTTCAATTGCCGAAGCAAAATGCCCGAGCGCCGCTTCACCCGCCGTTAAGACCTTATTTTTTATTTCCAAAATTCCCTCGTATGTCAGAAACAAACGAAGCGGGGCGATAACGATAAACGCCGCAAGCGCAAAAACCAAGACCGCCTCGCGAAGACGCATCTGGCGGATAGTAAATTTTCCGCGGATTTTCTCCGCAATATCCGGCTGAAAAATTTCCTCGTTATAATTTTCGGATTTTTGAAAAATAGTAATAAACGACTGCGCAAAAAACACCGGAAATTTAAAAACAAATGCGATGATTTTCCAAATAAAATAACCCGCTCGGAAAACTTTTGATTTTTTTTGTTCTTTTTCTCCATTCCTGATTTTGCGCATTTCAAAATAAAAAGACGGCAAAAAAACAAAATAAAATCTTGCTTTTATTTTCCGCCAAATCCGCGGGATGAAGGCAAATTTTGATGTCTTCACTTCATAAGAAAGAAAGATATTCGGCAATTCGTTTTTTTCCGCGATTTTGACCGGTTCTTCAAAAATTGGTTTGGATTTAATTTCATTTAAATTTAAAATATGCGAGGACGGCCGGAGCAGGTCTTCCCTGATGTAATTTATTTCAATTTTTTGTTCTTTCCTCCGTGGCATTTGATTGTTTTAAATTAATTCTTTGTAAATTTTAACTATTTCTTCCGTCATCTTTTTCCAATCGTATTTTTTAATCTGTTCAAATCCTTTTTTAATAAGTTCCGCGCGCAAATTTTCATCGCTTGCAATTTTTTCCATTTTTTCCGCCATTTGATTTATATTTTTTGGGTCAAAATATAATGCGGCATCTCCATAAATTTCCGGCAGACAGGATGAATTGCTCGCCAGCACCGGAATTCCACACGCCATTGCTTCAATTCCCGGCAAACCGAATCCTTCAGAAAAAGACGGAAAGACATAAGCTGTTGCGCTCCTGTAAAATTCCGCCAATTCTTCGTCGCTTACAAAATCTTTAAAAATAATATTTTTTTCGGAAAATTCTTTTTTAAGCCGTTTTTTAAAATAATCATCCTTGCCGATTAAAACCAGATTATATTCTTTATTTTTATTAAAAATTTCAAATGCTTTTATTAAGCCATCCAGATTTTTGTGCGGATACGCGTTGCCGACATAGAGAAAATAATTCTTACAAGGACCGTCCTTGCCTTTTACAAGGACGGTCCTTGTAAAAGTTGTGCCTTCGTAAACAACTTTTATTTTCTCCGCGTTAACCTTAAATCTTTTTAAAATATCTCTTTTAACAAATTGCGAGGGGACAATAATTGATTTTGATTTTTTTATCGCGTGTCTAATGACAATTCGGTAAAAAAAATACTTTAAGAAAAACTTTATCGGGCCCAAGGTTGTGGCGCGCGCCGACGGATAATTTAAAAGGATTAAATCGTGGATTGTCACTATAAACGGTTTATTGTAAAAAACAGGAACATTAAAGTGCGGAAAATGCGTTAAATCCAAATGTTCTTTGGCGATGATTTTTAGCATTTTCAATTGTTCTTTTAAGCCATACCACGGAATATTCGCCAAAACTTTTTTTAATTTACGGACGCCGGACTTTTGGTGACCCGTCCCCCCGCGGGGGGACGGGTCCCCCGTAGTTAAAATGTCAAAATTTTCCTTACGCAAAAAAACAACGAATTCGTTTTCGCTTTCCGTTTCCTCCAAATTTTTCACCAGCTCTAAAATGTATCTGCCGATTCCTGTTTCAGTCCCCAAAAACCGAGCGTCAATACCGATTCTCTTCATACATCTTTATTATAACATAATTTTATAAGTCAAATAAGTCCTGTGAATAATAATTGTGTTCATTAAAAATTTTTATTAAAAACAGTCCTGTAAAACAGGACTGTTTGTTGTTTTATTCGTCTCCCTTCTGATGTTTCTCTTTGCGCCTATAGCTTCCCTTCCCTTTTTTGGGACGGTGTTGTTGAGTCGGCGGCACCGAAATTTTACGGATTTTACCGTAAATTTCCTCATGCGTCGGGAGCTCAATTTTTATTGTCGGCTTAGACATATTATTACATTATATCATAAAGCCGACGCATTAAAATAAATGAAAAGCCCTATCGCGGTTGCGATAGGGCTTGTTTTTGGTGGGAATCCTTACCGACCGAAGCCGGTTTGGATTACGATTGGTGTGTAGAAAAGAACTTGTTGGAAGGATGAATGGCAGGTCTTGAGCTAGGCGGTCTCGGTCTCGTTTCCGCCGTCGAGGAAGTCCTTCTTCCAGCCGTTGCCGGTTCGGTCGCGCCGGTTGCCGCGCTTGCCGCCACGGCGCTCGTCCTGCCTGCCGGCGCTGCGCTGCGCCTTGAGGTGGCTGTTGCTCTCCGCCACGGTCACCCCGAGCCCCACGGACTCTTCCCACTCCTCGATCGCGGTCTTCTCCTTGTGCCCCTCTTCGGCGCGCCTGAGAGAGGACCTCGTTTGGCGCTTGAGGATCTCCCTTGCCGGCACCACGACACGCGCCAGCGAATCGCCGATCCTCACGCGGTCGCGCTCCGGGTTGCCGGTGACCATCCGGAGGAACGTGTTGAGACACGGCACCAGTGGCCTGCCCCCCTCGCTCATGGGCTGGCGAGGCCGATTGCAGATGGCGACCAACGTCGCCGACGCGCTGCCGAAGTGCTTGTCGTAGAAGGCGGCAAGCAATTTGGCCCGCCTCGCCAGCATCTCGTCCTGCTCTCCGGCGCCCAGCTGCTGGGTGAGCTCGTCGATGAGCTTCTCCAGTGTCCATCTCTCCGGGCAGAACGCCTCGGAAAGAGGAATCTCGCGGCCGCAGTGAACGCAGACCGCCGTTCCCTCGATCTTGCTGGAAACGAGGCTGTTTACCAGCTCGCGCTGCTTCCGTTCCGCCTCCCTCTCCTTCAGACCGCCGGCGCGCTCGATGTTCTCGAGCTCGCGAAGCACCAGTCCGAATGAAACGTAGGGGTCGGCCGACGGCCGACCGCTGTTGGCCTTGATGGCGGCCTTCAGCGCCTCACGAGCGTGAAATGCGCACGCGAGGTTCGGCTTCCGGTCCGACGTCAGGGGCTCGGCCACGTTGATGCCGACGGCGAACATGGTCCGCCTCCGGCCGTCCTTGCCCGGCTGCCCGAACTGGACGGTCTTGAAGACGTACCTGCCCTCGCGCTCCAGCCAATACATGGTCGTGGACGCGAACGGCTTGCTGTCGTTCCCCTTGCATCCCTCCACCGAACACGTGTAAACGCGCTCTTCCCAGCCCTCGCCGACGCCGATGCCGGCCGCGAACAGCTTGTCCGCGACGATCTCGAACGTGTCACGATCGTCAACCTCGGTCTGTTTCTGAATCTGATTGTCCATCAGTCTCTCCATTATCGGGTGTGTTCACTTCAATGAACCAACCCTCCGCGTCCCCGATAGGCGCAGAAAGCTTAGGACTTCACCATGAAGCCCGGACGGAAGAAAACTATCCCTGCCTACCTCTACCAGACAGGTAAGTTTTCTTCCGTACAAGCTCCACATTCATAACACTGTATCATAGCACATTTTATAAAATTTGTCAAGCCCCCTCGCCTTCTACAGCGATCGGGGGCCTGACATTCGTTTAATCAGGAAAAATCAGAGAGTATGCGGGAAACCAACCTTCAAAACTACAAAGCTCGTATTTCGAGGCTTCAATCCTTCCAACGCCCTGACATCCGCCTCTTCGGCATGGCACGGAATGAGCTCGTCCGGATTCAAAATTTCCAACATCGCCTTTTTCTCACCGGCATATCCATGTCCGGTGGAATGCAGCAAGGACTCAAACACGTTTTTGCAATCCCGCAAACCAAGCCGTTCTTTTTCACCAATATTGATATAAACCCTGCTAACAACCTTGCTTAAGCTGCGGATCATATTGGCAACTTGCTTCTCGTTTCCGGGAATCGCTGAAAAGGCGATAAAAACGGAGTCATTTTTCGTAAAGGTATAATTGCGGTGAATACCTTCAAGCGCCTTTACCAAGAAGGACTTATGCCCTTCTTCCGCTTCCGCCTGCGACCCGGTTACAATCAGCACGCGGCTGTCTTTCTGGCCGTTTTCCAAACCGGCGATTTTCGCCCCGCCAACCATTGACGGACCGACATATACCGGCGGAACGCCATCCAAAAGCGCGCGCGTCATCGCATCCAACCCGCGGAGTCGCTCGGTGTGCGAGGACAAAGTGGCGATAAACACTCTCCTGCCCTCATCAAGTTCCTTGGACAGGTTTGTCTTGATGAAAGTGAGAACATCCTTTTCATAAGCGCTTTCGCCCGGAATGGACGCGTGGAGCGATTCCATAACCACCAAGTCAATCTTTCCCTCGGAAACGATTTCCCGAAGCTTTGTTTCCATCCTGGCTCTCTGTACAGGGTCCCTTCCGTTCAGCTTGCAATCAGGCATATGAAAAATGCGCTTGCCTTCGCCCTCAATCAAAAATCCCAAGGTCTCCGGAATTGAATGAATGAACGGGATAGGTGTAACTGTGAAATTGCCAACATGGTGCGCCCTGAATTCCTTCAAGATATAGGTGTCGCGCTTTTTGTTATCCCTTAAGACACCTCTCTTGTCCTTGTTCTTAAAACGCAGATTTTCCGGCAAAAGATAATCGCGAATATACCCGCTCTTTTCTCGCCCGATGAACTTTTTGTCCTCTTCTCTTTCGGGATAATTGCGATTATCTCTGATTTTCTTGGTAAGTTCCGGATACCTGTCCCTGACCCAGACATCAGCTCTGTTGTCGCACTGCAACATGAAAAAGTCAAGCGCGGTTTCCGAAAGATATACGGGAAAATCAAACTCTTTTGAAACCAATCCGGCTGCGCCAAAGTGATCAAGATGTCCATGAGTGATAAAAATGCCGTAAACTTCTTTCACGTCCATCAGACAATGGCCGAGCAAATCTAAATCCGGCGTCAAAATGGAATCATCCGGCTTATCGCGGACAATCTCTGTGCCGCAATCAATAATAAGACCTGTGTTTCCCAGTTGATAAAAGAAGCTCGTTCTGCCTACCTTGTTCACACCACCAAGCGGAGTAATCTTGATACTCATTTCTCTAACTCCTTTCAAAGAGCTATGATTCGCGGTTGCGGACCATCCGCAAAACGCAATCTTCAAATGCGCGAATTTCGCGGACTTAAAGCTTGTGTATTGCATTTTTAAATCTAGAGAGCAAAAACAGCCGAAATAGTAGTGTAAACAACACAAAAAAATAAATATAAGGCCGCCCTGCCATCCTCCAGATTTAAAAAAACAACACTTGCGGGGGACGGGGCCCCGAAAGTAAAATTCTCTAAAATTTGGAGGCAAATTTGCCATCAAAAACTTGTGGCAAATCAAGCTAAACCGCCAAGCGCCAGGCAGAGTAGACACCCCGCGCAGGGCTTGCAGATAGCCCAACACCGATTTATTCCCGTTTAAGCATGGGTTTAAAACGGCTCCCCTCCAAATTTTGAAGAACTTTTATAAAATTATCAACATCTTATCCACAATTACTCACAACTTATTAACATATTAGTGTAGCATAAAGTCGCACAAATGTCAAGACGGCTGTCTTGAAGCTAAATTAAGATAAATATAAAAGAAACAGCATAAATGCCGTTTCTTTTATATAACAAAATAAAATTTTATTTGATAAGTAATCCTACGATAAGCAGGGCAACTATATTAAGAATCTTAATCATTGGATTTATAGCCGGGCCGGCTGTATCTTTGTAGGGGTCGCCGACCGTATCGCCAGTAACCGCGGCTTGATGGGCAAAAGAACCCTTTCCGCCAAAATTACCCAATTCTATATATTTTTTGGCATTATCCCAAGCCGCGCCTCCGGTTGTCATGGAAACAGCCACAAATATGCCTGTAACTATAGAACCGACAAGCAAACCGCCTAAAGCCACCGGTCCAAGCAAGAATCCGACCGCAAGCGGGATTAAAACCGGAATTAATGCCGGAATAATCATTTTGGAAATAGCGTTTTTTGTAACAATATCAACGCATTTGGCGTAATCCGGCTTAACCTGGCCTTCCATAATGCCTTTAATTTCTCTGAATTGTCTTCGGACTTCTTCCACCACGCTTCCGGCTGTTTTACCGACCGCTTCCATAGCAAAAGCTCCGAACAAATATGGCAACAATCCGCCAATAAATAAACCGACTAAAACTTTCGGGTCTTCAAGAGTAAAAGATAAATTTATTCCCCTATCCACAAATTCTTGAGTATAAGAAGCAAAAAGCACGATTGCCGCGAGTCCGGCCGAAGCGATAGCATACCCTTTGGTGACAGCTTTCGTTGTATTTCCGACAGCGTCAAGCGGGTCGGTAATATCGCGGACAGATTTTGAAAGTTCGGCCATTTCGGCAATTCCGCCGGCATTATCAGTAATCGGGCCGTAAGCATCTATTGTTACAATAATTCCGGCAAGCGAGAGCATGCTCATTGCGGCCACCGCTACGCCATAAAGTCCCGCCAGATAATACGCCCCCAAAATTCCGGCAACAATTACCAAAACCGGAAGAGCGGTTGATTTCATTGAAAACGCGAGACCGGCAATAATATTTGTGCCATGTCCGGTTTCAGACGCTTTGGCAAGGTCTTTTACCGGGCTGTATTGTGTGCCGGTGTAATATTCTGTAATCAAGACAATCAATGCCGTGATAACCAAACCAATCAAAGAAGCAATGTAAAGATTTGTTGTTGAATATTGCAATCCTGACATCATTCTTGTGGTTATTGGATAAAATGCGATTGCCGACAAAACTCCGGCAATAGCCAAGCCCTTGTAAAGCGCGCCCATAATCCATTTTGATTTTCCAAGACGGATTGCCAAAGTGCCGACAACTGAAGAAATAATCGCCACACCGCCCAAGACCAACGGATACAAAATCGCATTGGCATTATCTTTAAATATCAGTCCGCCCAAAATCATCGCCGCGACCGCGGTAACCGCGTATGTCTCAAACAAATCCGCTGCCATACCAGCGCAATCGCCAACATTATCGCCGACATTATCGGCAATAACAGCCGGATTTCTTGGGTCGTCTTCCGGAATTCCCTTTTCAACTTTGCCAACCAAGTCCGCGCCGACATCAGCGGCTTTTGTAAAGATTCCTCCACCTAAACGGGCAAACACGGAAATCAAACTTCCGCCAAAACCCAAACCGATTAATGCCTTAAGGTCATGCGACACCGCATAAAAACCGGCAACACCCAAAAGCCCCAAACCGACAACCAAAAGGCCGGTTACGGCTCCGCCACGGACCGCGACATCCAAGGCCTCTTTTAATCCTTTTTTAGCCGCTTCGGATGTGCGGACATTGGCGCGCACAGAGATATTCATACCGATATACCCGGCAAGAGCCGAAAATACGGCGCCCACCAAAAATCCGAGAGCAACAGTTAATCCCAGTCCGACCCAAAGAAGAACAAAAACAACAATCCCAATAATGGCGATTGTTCTGTACTGGCGGTTTAAATAGGCGCTCGCGCCTTCCTGAATGGCTTTCGCGATGCCAATCATTTTGCCTTCGCCCGCAGGCAATTTGATAATAAGCCGTATCAAAACAAGACCGTAAGCAATAGCCAAAACGGCTGCCGATAAGGCAAAAATTAAAGAATACATAATATAAAATTTTCAATTTTCAATTTTCAATTTTCAAAATCGAAAATCTAAAACCGAAAATTAGTTATAAATTCTCCTTATTTATATTAAGCTAGTTTAGAATATAGCATATATTATTGGTTTTGACAATAATTTTGCTTAAAATAAAAATTTCCCACATATTTCAGGGGAAATTTTTATTGGATTTCCGAAGGTGTTTCATTTGACGTTGATTCGGATTCGGTTTCCGGTTCTTCCGCAGGCAGTTCTTCAACCACAGGTTCCTCTGCAGGGACTTCCGCAGGCGGTTCTTCCGGCAAAGGTTCGGATATTGGAGTTTCTAGCGAGACATCAACAACCGGTTCGGTTTCCGGTTCTTCCGGAATTATCGGAGGGGGTTCAACATTTTCTCCTGTTTCCGCATTAAAATCATCCACCTCGCTTTGTCTTTCAAAACCCTTTCTCCGCGCCACAACTATCCAATCAAATGTTCCGGCGTAATTTCCGCCCGTATCGGCTTTCATAATCTTGAACCCGCCATTTGTTTTTTCCGTCACATAAATTGAACCGGCGCTTGGCGATGTTGGAGTAATGCTAACTCTTATCGGAACAATTTCCGAAACTATTTCCTGCAACGGCTCTTCAAATACTATGCGCGCTTCGCCGTTAAACAACTCGGCGGAACCGGAAAGCATAATTTCGGCGTCCGGAGAATTTACTCCATACAAAGTTGTTGAACTATTTGTCGTTTCAATTTCCGTTTTCACCAAACCCCTAGTAGTAAAGTTTCCATCTTCATCAATTTTCCATTTATTGTCCGTTGAGGTTATGGATTTCGTAATCACCGCTTCGGATTTTATGGCGCTCGCGACAATTAAATTTCCTTCCGCGTCAACTCCGGTTCCGAGCAGTATGTCGGATGACGCGGTTCCGTAATCCTGCGAGACAAATCCGGAACGGAGCACAGCCATAGTTTTTCCATATTTTATTTCTTCGTCGCTTTCTTCGCCAAATGCTTCAAGCGCCGTGCCGATTACCGCCACATTTTTCATTGTTTTGCAAACTTCGGTCATTAATCCGTTATCATCTTTGCAAATATCCGTATTCCATTTCATCGCGTATCCCGGCTCTGACGCGGAAACAAGCAAATCGCCAACTTCTATCGGACCGTTTTCCGTGGAAACCTTAACCGGCACTCTTCCGGCAAGCGCCACGTTCGGTTTGAAAGCCGAGCCCCATTTGGTTCCGCTCATACTAATGCCGCTTTCACTCATCACAATGCCCGGGTTTGAAGTGACCACGCCGGCAATTTTCTTGCTGTAAGCGGATTTTGATTTTTCAATCGCGGCGGTTTTTGCTTCTGGATTTTCAGAGTCGGAAACAGGCGCAGATGCGATAACAACATCGCCCGGCTCAACCATGTCGCGGGACGCGTATGACTCCGCGATATCGGCGCACGCGCCATCAATTTCAGTACAATTACCGGCAACCATTAATTCTCCGCCAATAAGAACATTTCCGCCAAATGTTGAAGTTCCGGCTCCATCAACAAACAATGTTCCGCCGGTTGATATATTGCCAAATTCATCAATATGGAACATTCCCGAAGATGTCGCGTATGTGCCTAAAATGTCATTTATCATTCCTTGCTGTTCTTGGATGGCCTTGACAATAACCGAGGTTAAACCCTTTGTATCATAGTTATGTATTAACCCGTCCACATAAACCGCCAATGTCGGGTCAGCGGCTTCAACATCTTCGGCTATAAAACCAAGATGGTCTGTGTCGGTCTCGTCTTCTTTATACTTA
Source organism: uncultured Gammaproteobacteria bacterium (assembly GCA_964525225.1). Classification (GTDB taxonomy): domain Bacteria; phylum Patescibacteriota; class Patescibacteriia; order DYHP01; family DYHP01; genus CAZGDX01. The sequence continues at coordinate 2,197 of CAZGDX010000021.1, read as the reverse complement.
AAGATAATCGGCTCTATATTCATAATTGTAGATAAGCCCCCAATCTGCGGCCTTATGTCTTCCTTAAAACGGCTTGCTGAAACACTGCAATCGTTAGCGTCGCCGAGATAAAGCCGTTTTACTCCTTCAGTAGCATTTACTGTGCAAACATAGGCATATGCTGAACCGGCAGAAGTCATATTAAACGACCCGTAACCAGAGGCATCAACATCCCAATATGCGGAATCAACTACCACGTCAAGAACACCAGCAGAAAATGTTAAATTTGCTGAAACTGTCCAAGTTCCATAGACAGTATTTGACGATATGTTCCCCCCAGCAATAGTTAAATCATTAGCCACCTCTCCATCCGTCCAATCAAAAGAAATAGTCCCGCCGTCAGTGAGCGCGGTAGAATCCACGCTGCCACTTGAGCTGATAGTTAAAGCATCAACAATATCAGCATCGGCAAGATCGTTTTCTAAACTTAAAGTGTCAATATACGCTGTTCCGTCTATCCACAAATCCATAAATTCATAAGTGTCGGAACCCAAGTCGTATACGCTACTAGAAACCGGAAGTATATCGCCACTAAAAAAATCAATATACGCTGTTCCGTCTATAAATAAATCCATGAATTCATAAGTCGCGGAGCCAAGATCGTAAGTGCCGTCAATTGTCGGTAAAAAGTCCGCGCCTAAAGGATTTGTAATATAATTGCTGTCATTAGTCCATTGACTGATATTACCAGTCGCGCCAGTAAGCGCGCCCGTGCTGTCAATAGCCCATCCGGAACCGCTAATAGCTATCGCATCTCCACCGTCTCCAATAGTTAAGGCGGCGGTGGTAGTCCATGTGCCGCTTACAGAATTTGAAGATAGGGTTCCACCGCTTACTGTCAGCGTATTAGCCACCTCTCCATCCGTCCAATCAAAAGAAATAGTCCCGCCGTCAGTGAGCGCGGTAGAATCCACGCTGCCACTTGAGCTGATAGTTAAAGCATCAACAATATCAGCATCGGCAAGATCGTTTTCTAAACTTAAAGTGTCAATATACGCTGTTCCGTCTATCCACAAATCCATAAATTCATAAGTGTCGGAACCCAAGTCGTATACGCTACTAGAAACCGGAAGTATATCGCCACTAAAAAAATCAATAAAGGCAGTGCCGTCTATGTATAAATTATCAAATTGATATGTGGCGGAACCGAGGCTATAGGTATCATCAACATTTGGTATTATATCTCCACCCACATATATTGAACCTATATACATCGTTCCGCTTGAATAAATATTTCCCCAAGGATTTGTGCCCATTAAGCCAAGAGAACTATTGTTGCCATTAGACGCGGGCACAACATTATGGATTAATAAATCGCTATAAATTGTGGAGGTTCCTATACCGGCGCCAACTAAGAAAGTGATATCGCCTATTCCCAAACCCCCTTCCGCGTATATATTGCTGGCAAAAGTTGATGTCGCGGATGTCGCGGTGCTGTTCGCCGTGATTGTGGATGTCGCAGTTCCATCGCCAACGGCAAGATTTCCGCCATAAATAGTAAGCATTTCGGAAGGATATTGTGTGGAAATGCCGATTTTGTCATTTGTGCCGTCAAGGTAGAATAATTCGTTGTCATTGTCGGATTCCATTCTGACAGAAGTTCCGGTAACTCCTCTCTCATTAAAAACAAGGGCGGTAGTCGTAAAATAATGTTGCGAGGCGCCAGAGCTATACAAATACCATGTTCCGCCTGTTGCCGAGCCATTAAATACAATCGCGTTATTATCGCTATCCGATTCGGTGATGGTTACGCCATCGCCTGACGATATCGGTTTGATAGTCACCAAATCCTTAGGAGAAACTGTCCCCTTGCTGATATGAAGTCCTTGGAATGTGGAAGTGGAAACGCCATCAAGATTATCGTCGTTAAATGTTTTTCCATACATCGTTCCTGACGCATAAATATCTTTCCACGCATAGTCATAGGAGCCAAGGTTGTAGGTGTTGTGAGCCGATGGCAGCAAGTCGCCGCTTAAAGATATTGAACCGTAAATTGTGCCGGAAGTGTAAATATTTCCTTCATTGTCTATATATAATGTTCCGCTCGCGTAATCCGCAGAAGCATTTAGCCGCAAATAATTATTTCCAAAAGTAGAGGTGGCGGTGTCGTCAGACGCGGTGACAAAGAGTTCTCCGCCAAAAATATCAAGCATCGCGC
>CAZGDX010000020.1:0-16383 GCA_964525225.1 uncultured Gammaproteobacteria bacterium | reverse complement strand
ATCTCCCGGCTTATCCGCCGCCATTTCAAGCACTAAAATTTCCGGGTAATTTTTATCCTTTTTCAAAAGCATCATCAGGGTTCCGACAAAAACATCAAACCATCCAAAAATTGAATGCCCAGCAGTATCTTTTCCCAAAATGGTGAGCGGAACCCCGATTTCATTATTGTAATTTCCTTTTGTGGCCCGAACTTTGTATTTTGCGGATAAAATATGCGCAATGGCGTCTTTTGCCGAAGTTTTGCCGACCGAGCCGGTAATGCCAATTATTTCCGGCTTATACTTTTTAAGCGCGGCTGAAGCTAAAAATTTCAATATTTTTTGAAGAATATATCTCATACTTTTTAAGTATAATCTTTTATAGAAGTTAAAACAATATAATATTAAATCGAATTTTATCGGTCCGGCGGGACTTTGTAATAATGAAGCAAAAATTCCGCGATTTCGCCAAAAAGAGGCGCGGCCGAACTTTCGGCCCATTGGACATCTTTGGGCTTGTCAATTTTCACAAGCATTACAAATTTCGGATTATCAACCGGCGCGTATCCAATGAATGAACCGATTGTAACATCTGTTTCATATCCAATCCCGTTCTGTTTTGGAATCTGCGCCGTGCCTGTTTTTCCAGCCACCGAATATCCGGCCACTCCGGCGCGCTTTCCGTGTCCGTTATCCACCACGGAAACCAGCATTCCGCCAAGCAAGCGCGCCGTCCGTTCACTTATTGTCTGCCGGACCATTTTTGGTTCGGTTTTTTGCGTGAAACCATTGTCGCTTCTTAATTCATCAACAATATACGGCTTCATTAATTTCCCGCCATTTGCAATTGCGCCGAATGCCGCTATAAGCTCTATCGGCGTTACGCTTATTCCCTGACCGAAAGACGCGGTCGCGGCATAAATATCTCCCTTTTTCATCAAAGAAGAAATGTTGCCGGCAACTTCGGAGGAAAGCTCTATTCCTGTTTTTGCGTTAAAACCAAAATCTTCCAGATATTTGCGGAGTGTTTTCGACCCCAGCTTATCGGCCACAAAAACCATTCCGGTATTTAATGATTTTTCCAAAATCTGGGTCATTGTCTGCGTTCCATAATTTTTTTCATCGGAATTTTTAATTATGTGGTCGGCAAATTTTACGAACCCTTCATCAATATAAGTTGTTTCAGGCGTTACTTCTCCGGCATCAAGAGCCGCGGCCATAGTAAACGGCTTCATAATTGAACCCGGCTCGTACATGTGAGATATTGCCGGATTGTTGAAAACATTTATATTTTCCACTTTATTATATTCATTCGGATTAAAATCCGGCGCCGAACACATTGCCAAAACCGCGCCAGTTTGCGGATTCATTATAATAATTGTCCCGCCATCCGCTCCGTGGCGCTTAACCGCGTCTTTTAATTTTTCGCAGGCGGTAAATTGTACCGAACGGTCTATGGTCAAAACCAAATCCGCGCCATTCACTGCTGGGTCGACATTGTGCCCGCCAAAAACGATCCACCCGCCAAGAGGATTTTTTTCCGACTTGAGCGACCCTTTTATCCCCTCCAAATCTTCATCAAAATATCCTTCAAGCCCGTATTTTCCGCTTCGCGAACCATCACTATTGATTCCGACAAAACCCAATAAATGCCCACCCACGCCGGATTCAGGATAAGAACGATAATTTTCTTTGGTAAATCCAATACCCGACAAATGAAGCGCTTGTAATTTACTGACAACTTCCGGTGAAACGCGTTTTTTAAGCTGTTCGTAAGGATCATCTGAGCGCGCGAGCTTATTTAAAACTTCCCCATAATCCATTTCCAAAATAGGGACTATTTTATCAGTAATTTCTCTGGCAGAAGGTCCGGGATTTTTTTCTTTTTTGTTGGCTTCATATATATTTTTCGGTTCGGCATAAACCAGATAATAATCTTCATTCAGGGCAATCGGATACAAATTTTCACTTGCGCTGTCGCGAATAAAAATTTCCCCGCGCTCCGGAACCAATTCTTTAAGAAGCGAATGCTGACCTTCGGCGAGCGCGCGATAAAATTTATAATCAAAAATCTGCAAAGCCGCAAGCCGCCAAATGATAAAAAATCCCAAAAATATAAAAAATCCGCGCAAAAACATGGTTCGCGTTTCAATAATATTGCAATTAAAAACACTTCTTCCGCCGGTCTGCGCCTTACGGATTAAATTTGGATTGAAATCATACTGATTCATCTGTCTTTATAATATCAAAATAAGGCGCGGGAGACAAACAAAAAAACCCAAGTAGGGTTTTGCGCTTATCTTAAACTTCTTATTTTAATCGGGGTGAGAGGACTTGAACCTCCGACCTCATCGTCCCGAACGATGCGCGCTAGCCAACTGCGCTACACCCCGGTTAAAACAAGAAATAATTTTACTTAAATAAGTATAGCTTTTTTTTGAAAAAATGTAAAGAGGCCGGCCGTCTTTGACTTTAAATTTTTATAATGAGATACTTAAACAAGAAATATGTGCATCACCGCTCCGCAACAAATCATAAAAATAGACGGCAATCTGGCGATTACAGCCGGCGAAAAAAAGATAGACATCTCTCCCTTTCCCGATGCAAAACCCGGCGACTGGATTTTGGCGCACGCGGGACTTGCGCTAAAAATAATTTCTGAAAAAGACGCGAAAATTGTAAATAAAATTCTGTATGCCCAGTAATACAACTTCCAGTTTTAGTTTTTATTATGTGTATGTCCTAGAAAGTCTAAAAGATTTTAATAGATATACTGGCTACACAAATAATCTAAGAAAAAGATTAAAAGAACACAATAGTGGTCTAAATCTTTCTACAAAATTTAGATTACCTTTCCAATTAATCTATTTTGAGGGATGTCTTAACGAAGAAGACGCGAGACGTAAAGAAAAATATCTTAAAACCACGCAAGGTCGCAGATTTTTAGGATTACGCTTAATTAAATATAAAAAATCTTCCAAAATAATAATTTCTGGAAGTTGATATACTGGGTATGTTTAATAAAGGCATTTTTCAATGCGCGCGCTTCGCTTTTAAGCCCAATCAGCTTACCTATTGCGGTCCGGACCAAAACAAAGAGCTGGCGGAATATCTGGAAAAGCCGGAAACCGACGGCGGATTAACGCAAATTTTGGAAAAGTTTGAGTGCGTAGTTCCAAATTTGCGTTTTATCGCCTCGGAAAATAAGATTAAAAATCATTTTGACGACAAGGTGGTGGAAGCATACTGGATTGGAAACGACTTGCTTGCCAACACGCGAAAATCACAACTGTATTCATATTTGCGCGAAAACGCAAAATTGCCGTTCAAGGATAAAATCCGCCTGAGCGAAAAGATGGAAATGCCCGCGAATATGCACCACTCCTTTCATGTTTTTAAGGTCTGGCAACAGGCGGAATTCGCGGAAAATCCGCAAATTTTAAAAATGATGGACGAATGCCGGATTGGCTGGGGTCAAGTTCTTGGAACGTCGGAAGGCAAAATAAGGATACTTTATGAACCAATTATATTTCAAAACCAAAAACTCGGATTTGGCGGAGCGGTTCAAAAAGATATTGCCTGCGAAATTAAAAATCCTTATCCAAAAATTAACGAATGGATTTCTTTTCATTGGAGCTCGTATTGCAAAATACTTTCTCCGCGCGAACTTCAAAACCTGCGTAAATGGACAAAGATAAATATGGAAATCCGCAATGCAAATAAAAAATAAAAACCCGGAAATATCCGGGATTTTAAATTCTTAATTTTTCATAATAAGCGACGTCGCGATAATGGAGCATGTTAATACAAGAAAAATATATACAATAAATGTCTGGAAAAAACCGTAAAACAATATGTAAAATTCCGAATTTTTAAACACGAATCCTGCCGCGATAGCCGAACAAACCAAAATTATAACCTTAATTTCAGGAAACATTTTTCTTATCCCTATAAAAATCATAGAGCATGTAAAGAGCCACGAGATATACAAAAGCCAAAATAAACAAGCATCCGAAAGACGCCCAGCTCAAACCGCAACAGAGCATGATTCCGGCAACAATAGACAAAGCGACAAAGCCCGTAATTGAGTAAGAAAAAATCTCTTTTCTCTCCATTTTTTCCTCTTTTTAATTTTTTAATGGGCATCTTACAAAGATAACATAATTTTAATAAAATGTCAAGCGCCCCGCAGTATTGCGAGGCGCTTTTTTCTAACTGCATTTTGAATATCCGCATCCGCGGCAGATAAGGCATCCTTCTGACATTTCCAGAATATTTCCGCAGGTCGGACATTCCGGTATATCTCCCAAATCGGCGATTGATTTTACTTTTATTTTGGGCGCGGTTTTTTCCGTTTCCGGTTTTTGTTCAAACTGCAAATCCAATTTTACCTGCGGAGCGCGAGAATGTTCTTCCAAAATCTGCGCGATCGCATCCGGTATGGAAAGTATCATTCCACGTTCGCTCCAAAACGGCATCGGCCCCCGAATTCCTTTAAGCTGGCTGATAATTTTCCCCGGGTCTATTCCCGAACGAAGCGACAGAGAAACTAAACGGCAGATTGCTTCGGATTTGGCGGCAAAAAATCCTCCGGCTTTGCCGATATTGGCAAAAACTTCAAACGGAGCGCCGGCCTCGTCATTATTTACCGTAACATACAAACTTCCATATCCGGTATCTATTCTGTATGTTTTTCCAAGAACCTCCGCCGGACGCGGACGTGGCATTATGCCGACCAGCGGTTTTTCTTCCCCTAAAGAAGTTCCTTTGGTTTTTTCCTCTCTCCCATCTTTTTCTTTTGAACGAAGCACGGTTTCATCGCGCGAACCATCGCGATAATAAGTAATTCCCTTGCACCCGAGCCGGTAAGCATCATCATAAAGACGTTTTACATCGTCAATCGTGTGCGTGTTCGGCGCGTTTACGGTTTTACTGATGCTTGAATCCGCGAACTTCTGGATTACCGATTGCATTATCACATGTTCCTGCGGAGTCAGTTCTTTGGCGCTTACAAAATACGAAGGAATTTCCGCGTTCGGATTTTGCTTGATAAATTCTTCATAAAGCGGATGATAAATTTCGTGCTCGCCTATTCTGTCTTTTCTCACAGCCACAAAATCATAAACCGGCTCAATGCCCGAGCTAACTCCGGCAAGCAAACTGGTTGTGCCTGTCGGCGCTTGCGTTAAAATTGATGTATTTCTTATTCCGTCTGTCTTGATTTTTTCTTGAATTGATGCCGGAAGCTGGCTGATAAAACTTCCTTGCAAATACTTCTCTTTGTCAAAAAGCGGAAAAACGCCTTTTTCAACCGCCAAATCAACAGACGCGGAATATGCCTCATCGCGGATAAAAGCAAAAAGTTTTTCACAAACCGCAATCGCTTCCGGAGACCCATAACGTATTTTCATTTTTATGAGCAAATCCGCAAGTCCCATTGTCCCCAAACCAACTCTTCTGCTTTTCATCTGCGTGTCTTTGTTTTGCGGAAAATAATAATCCGTAATATCAATAATATTATCTAAAAATCTTATTGCTACGCGCGCCGCTTCTCCCATTTTTTGATAATTTATTTCTCCGTTTTCAAAAAACGAAACCAAATTCAGAGAACCAAGATTACACACGCCCCACGCCGGAAGACCTTGTTCGCCGCAAGGATTGGTACAGATAATTTTATCAAAATACCAGCTGTTGGATTGCTTGTTGTATCTATCCAAAAACACTATCCCCGGCTCGCCCGACGACCATGCTGATTCGCAAATCAAATTCCAAAGTTCCCGCGCTTTCAATGTTTTTTTCACTTCTCCATCCCACATTAAATTCCAGTCCTCATCTTTTTGCGCCGCTTCCATAAATTTGTCGCTTATTCCAACCGAAAGATTGGCATTGGTGAGCGCCCCGCCCTGCCTTTTAATAGTGATAAATTCTTCAATATCAGGGTGATCAACATTAAGCATCAGCATCAGTGCCCCGCGGCGCGAACCGCCTTGGGTTATAAGTCCTGTGGCGTAAGAGTAAAGTCCGCCAAAAGAAACCGAACCCGAAGCCGTGCCGTTTACGCCTTTTACATAACTTCCGCGCGGACGCAGAGTTGAAATATTAACACCCACGCCTCCGCCTCGCGACATAATTTCGGTCATTATGCGCACGCTGTCCATTATGCCTCCGCGGCTGTCTTCCGGGCTTGGAATCACAAAACAATTATAAAATGTCACGTTTGCCCCGCATCCCGCGCCAGTCAAAATCCTGCCTCCGGGAACAAATTTAAAATCTTCCAAAATTCCATAAAATTTATCTTCCCATTCTTTCCGCGCTTCTTCTTTTTCATACGCGGCCGCGGCTTTGGCAACACGTCGCCACATTTCTTCCGGAGTATTTTCTATTTGTTTTCCGTCCGCATCTTTCAGCGCGTAACGGTCGTTAAAAACTTTTAAGCGAAGACCATCTAACATAAGTTTAAAATATAAAAACTTAAAAATATAAAAATATAAAAAATAATTTTTCTCGCGCTATTTCTTATGTTCTTATATTTTTATTTTATATTGCCATCGTCAGATTTATCGGCTGTTTCGCGGATGAAGTTTGTCCCGCGCCAAAATCCACCTTAACTTCCGCCACCTTTCCGAGCCAGTCCTTATATTTCAAAAATCCGTTCTTTTTTCCAAATTCATAAACATCCCGGGTTATGCGGACATCGTCCAAACAATAACTTTTTAATTTCTCCAAATTTCCGGTCCGCCAATATTCCACTGCCGCAAGGCCGGAACCGGATTTTCCTTCTCCGTTGGTTGCCGAAGCGACGTCGTCCAATTTAATTCTAAAGCCGGTGGATTTTACTATCTCATCCATCAAATCTAAATGCGGAAATTTCATTAAATCGCCGGCGTAATAATTGTTCAAAACCGGCAAATCAAAACCCCTAATATTATATCCAATTACTCTGTCGGCGTGTTCAAAAAGAGGCCATAAGTCCTTCAAATCATTTTCAAAATACACTTTATATTCGTTAGTGGCGTAAAAATAAACGCCAACCAAAGAAACTTTAAGAAGCGATAAATTATGCCCGCCAACTTCCTGAAAAGTATTTTGCGTTTCTATGTCAAAAACAATCTCATTAATCATATTTTTTACCAACTAAAAAAGAGTCGGTTTCCCTCCTCCTTTTAAATTGTTGGGATCCGCCAGCTGGCGGATTCGACTCTCTTATTTTAATTTTAACAATTTTTAAACGAACGGTAAAACAAGGTGTCAAGTGTTAAAAAACTATGTTTATCCACAATTTTTAAGTAAATGCTCCGCCACCACTACTCCTTGCATAGACGCCTGCAAAAGTCCGCGCGTATAACCGCTTCCGTCACCCGCCACGTAAAGGCCCGGAATTGATGTCTCAAAACCATCTTTTGTGTCAATTTTTACCGAATAAAACTTAACTTCATTGCCGTAAAGCAAGGTGTGGTCGCTTGCGATTCCCGGCGCGACCGCCTCCATTGCCTCAAGCATTTCCATAATATCCACGGTCTGACGGTGATACATTGCCAGAGATAAATCACCCGGCACCGCGTCTTTCAGAGTCGGATTCACAAAGCCGCGCGCTATTTTTTCCAAAGTTGACCGGCGTCCATCTTTCAGGTCGCCAAGCCGCTGAACCAAAACTTTTCCTCCGGCAAGCCGGTTTGCCGCCTCGGCCACATATTTTCCGTAGCCAATCGGGTCGTCAAACGGAGCGGTAAAAAATTGCGTTACCAAAACCGCGAAATTAGTATTGTCCGATTTTTTATCGGCATAACTGTGTCCGTTAACCGTTGTAAGCCCGCGGTAATTTTCCATCCCCACAAATCCGCTCGGGCACATGCAAAAAGTGCGCACTTTGTCGCGAAATGTTTTGCTTTCATAAAAAATCTTTGCTTCATAAAGATGTTTTGTCAGGTGTTCCAATGTCTTCGCCCGCACTTCCACGCGAAACCCCACATCCACACCGTTGTTTTGAAATTTCAAGCCAATGCGTTTTGCCTCTCCCACAAACCAATCCGCGCCCGGCCTGCCGACCGCGGCAATTACCCTGTCAGATTCCACAGAATCGCCGTTTTCCAAAGTTAAAATAAATTTATCTCCGAGTTTATTTATAAACTTCACGCCATTTGAAAAAATAAAATTCACTCCCTTTTCCGCCAATTTCTTCCTAATATTTTCCACAATCAAATAACACCTGTCTGTCCCGAGGTGTCTTATCGGAAACGGAACCAAATCCAAACCGCCGGCAAATGCCCGGGCTTTTAAAATTTCAATTTCCTCGCCTTTTGCTTCAAATAAATTCACCTGTCCGCCGAATTCCAAATATCTTTTATCCACATATTGCACCAACTCGTTGAATTTTTCCTCGCCCATTGACTCGGCAAGAAGATGCCCGCCTGTTATTGCCGTCCAGTTTAACTTCCCATCGGAAAAAGCCCCGGACCCCCCCCAACCGCAAGTTAGATTTGTCCGGTCGTCGGACGCGCGCACGTTTCCGCGTTCTATCATCACAATTTTTAAATTCGGCTTTTTTTCTATAAGTTCCAAAGCCGCGAACATTCCGGCCGGCCCGGTGCCGATAATAGCGATTTGATGTTGGTGTATCATAAAATTAAAATTACCACATCAAGTTTACCACTGCGCGTTTTTTTTGGCAAAAATAAAAAAGCCGGCATTTTTCAACCGGCTTTTTAAAATTATCTAAATAATTCCCTTGACTCATCCCAAAATTCATTATGCCCCTGTTTTTCTTTCAGCCAATACCACCATTCCGCGCCCCAAAAATAAACCGGGGATAGTCCTGTTTTTTTTACATATTCAACCGCTTTGCGGAATGTTTCTAAATCCATTGACTCAAACTGCTCGCCGACAGGCATTTGATAAGTCGGCTTTTGGCCCCATGGTTCGGCTTGCATTTCGGAAACAAAAACTTGTTTTTTTAAAATTTTTTCCACAATCCAAGCGCGGAAAGTGTAAAAAGAAACCGGCCAGCGATGATGAAAGTATCCCCAATACGGACTCCATACAACGGAGTACATACTTGTCCCAACAATATCCGCGCGCCTTCCGGCGCCAATCCAAGTGGACAATTCCCCGCTCTCGGTAATCACGACCGGACGGGAATCCAACGACTTTACAAGCGCGATTTCTTTTTCCAAAAATTTCTTATCCGACGCCGGACATTCGCCAAAAACCCGTAAAAGCGGTTCATTTTCCACCTGCCACGCCCAAATATTTTCATTATCTCTATAACGCAAAACCAGCAAACGAATCATCTTTAAAAGTTTCTCGCGCTGGATTTCTTCATCCTGATTTTTCAGCCAGTCCGGCGCGAAACATTCCGGCCAGCGGGGCAACCGCCTGCCAATAACAAGCAATATTTTTACATCTCTTTTTTCCGCTTCACTTATCTGCCAGTCCAAATCGGTAAAACTATAATCGCCGTCTTTTTTCTCAATTAAATTCCAATAAGCCGGCACGCGGACTTCTTTCACTCCCAACCCGTCCAAAATCGCAAGATACGCTTTTTTCCAATCCAAACCCAACTCTTCCGCGTAAATACGCGAAAAAGTAACGCCGTATGCTATCGGCTTTTCTCCATTTTTTGTTTCGTTTATCGCCACACGGATAAATTTATAAAGCGCTAAATTTGCCGCGGCAAAAAGTATAAAAATTACGGCGATTTTTACATAGCGCCAATTCATATTATTTTTTCTTTGAAATTTCCACTATTGCTTTTGCTTCCGCGATAAAACCGTTCATTTTATTTTTGGGAATTCTTGTGAGAGCGCAAAGCTTTTCCGATTTTACGCGGACAAGGTCGCGGACCAAAAGCAGACCGGCGCGGGCGAAAGCGCTTTGCGAAAACTTATCCAGCCCGCGGAGCACGGTTATCGGATACAGCGCCCTATCGTCAATCCAAGCCGGAAACGGACGGTCAGCCGGGTGGTCCCATGAAAGCATTACCATATTCTTGCAATGCCCGTACTTCACGCCGTCGTAAGATATTTTCGCGTTGGTAACAATCCACGGCTCATCAAGATGCGGGCATTTTCCTGTTTTTGAACCGTCAACCAAGTCCAAAAATCTCGCCCATGTGGACATTACGTCTTTTATGGTGATAAAAATTCCGGATGCTTGGCGGAGTTTGCATTCTATCATTGCAACGCGATTATTTATTTCGGCCAACACATCAACTTCGTGGTCAATGCAGGCGCCGCGCAAAATGGGCGGGAGTTTAGCTTTATATCCATAAGCGCTCAAAAGTTCGGCAATGTATTTTTCAAAGTCAAAACCCGCCGGACCAAGGCGAAAAATAGCGTCGCGCAGATTATAACGGGCGGCAACCGCGGGCTGTTCTTTATCCAAAAGCCGCAAAGTCAGACGCAATATTTCCCGGGTGGTCATTCTCGGATAAACTTTTGAAGCGATTTGTTCGGAGATTTTCGTTGCCAGCTCACCGGACGCGCCGGCGCGCAAACACGTGGCTTTAATTTTTTCCGGATTAAACGGCGCCAAATTCCCGCCATACTTTTTGATTAAAATTTGTCTCATACATAACTATTATATCAAAAAATCCCCATTTTGGGGATTTTACCTTAATGAATATTTGCATCCGCAGTAATTTTGGCGGTAAATGTTTTTCTCGGCAATCAGGCGCGCGGATTTTTCCTGCCGACCGCCTTTTTTCCAATCTTCAGCTAAAAAATCAATTCCTTCTTCGCGGGCAACTTCATTGCCGATGGAATTTATCATTTCTGAATTTTTTTGCCGTCCGCTTGATAATGTGGTGGCGAAAATTTCAAACCCGTTTTCGCGCGCGAACTTTGCCGCTTTTTTAAGCCGAAACTTTACGCAAACTTTGCACCGCTTCCCGCCTTCCGACTCGCTTGTCAAATCTTTCGTTTCGTTATCCCAAAATTCCGTTTCATATCCGCCCTCAATCAAATCCACGCCATAACCGACGCAAATCCTCCTTACTTCATTAAGCCGTTTTTCGCATTCTTCTTGCGGATAAATATTCGGATTATAAAAATACGCCGTGACGGCATAATCCGCTACAAGCTCGTCAATTACAGCCACGCCGCACGGCGCGCAGCAGATATGAAGCAAAATTTTTGGCTTATTTTCCATAAATTCATTATGTTACGAGTCCAAAATAATTTTCTTAAAATAAATTTCTTCGGAAAATTTTCCTTTTGCGCAAATAATCCCAACCTCTCCGTCTTTGGAAACTTTGTTAAAAATTTTTTCATCGACCATCATTTCTTTTATTAATGACGGATTTTCTATTTTTATATTCAAAATATATTGGGGATGCGCAAAATGAGGCCACGCTCTCATAACACCCATATCGTCAGCGGTTAAATACGGACGCCTTTCTGTTTCACCGGCAATAAAAATTTTCTTGACTATTCTGCCTTCGGTTTCAAATTTCGCGCCAAGAAACTTATCAAAAAAAATAACAACACTTCCTCCAAAACATATTAAAATCAAAATAATAAAAATAGCCAGCAAAGACCAAAAGAACATCCATGTCAGCATGTTTTCTCCCCTCGCCCGCCATGACTTCAGCGACAGCGGGTCTATTTTTTAAAAGAACAAAAAAAATAATTTCCAAAACTCGGGGACTACCGCGCCCGCAACGCCAGCAAGACGAGCTTGCTTGACTTGCGTGACGGGCGGGGGATTCTCCGCCCAAGGCGGATGCGCCTCAGGCGCAGAACTACATAAAACAACGTATCCCGCGCAAAACTCCGGGGTAGGGACTCGAACCCCAATTAACAGGGCCAGAACCTGTCGTCCTGCCGTTAGACGACCCCGGAGTTTTATGCAGGATATTTTACTCTACCACTTTACCGCCGAAGGCCTCGGCAAGCGACTCCGCGGAAATCGGAACCTGCCCTTGCTTTCCCGAAAAAGATGATTTTACATTTTCAAGCTCTTCCGCGCTTGCCACCATTCCTTCAACCAGCATTTTCGCGCCAAACACTTCGCTTAAAAAATTCTCCGCAAGGACACGATTGTTATCTTTATTCAGCCGGTCTTTATAAAAAGGATACTGAAAACCGATTTTCAAAACATTTCCTTCGGCTTTCATCGGCACTCCGACATTTAAAATAAACAGCAGGGACGGATTTTGTTCTCGCGCTTTATTCAAAACATTATACCACTCTTTCTGAATATTTTCAAGTGAAAACGAACCTGCCTCGGGTTTTTTTTCTTCCGGTTTGCTTTCCGCCCTTGTTTCTTGTTTAGAATAAACGTAATTTGGAACCTGCCGTAAAGCGGGTTTTGCCGCCACCGGAACGGATTTTACTGCCACCGCCGCGCCGGAAATATTTTCGCAAATTTCTACTGCCGCGAGTTCTAAGGGCAATTCTTCTATATTTGAAAATTCCAAAATCTGTTTTTTGGCTAAAACCACCTCTATCATTCTGATAATTTCGGCAATAGGCAAAGTTTCCGTTATTTTTTGAAGTTCCTTTATTTCATCTTTATTTATTAAAAGCTTGAGACCGATAAAATCCGCGCCCAAAAATTTAAAATTCAAAATTTCACGCAAATATTCCGCCGTCTCGTCCAAAAATCTTTTTGAACTTATTCCCTCGCTGGAAATTTTATTGATAAATCCGAGAGCGCCGGATGTGTCTTTTTTGAAAAGAAAATCCGCGAATTCTTTAACCAAAGAAAAATTGGCGCGCGGCAAAACTATTTCCGCTTCCGCCATCGTGATTTTTTTCCCTTTTTCGGCGAGAGACAAAATTTGTCCGAGCGCGCTTTCGCCATCGCGGAGCCCTCCTTCGGAATTGCGCGCGATGGCGTACAAAACGTCATCTTCAATTTTCGCGCCTTCTTTTTCCGCCAGCATTTTCAAACGTTCAATAAGCTCGTTTAATCCGATTTTTTTAAAATCAAATTTCTGGCAACGCGAAATAATTGTTTCCGGTATCTTATGGATTTCGGTGGTGGCAAGAATAAAAATTGCGTGTTGCGGGGGTTCTTCCAGGGTTTTCAAAAGCGCGTTGAAAGACGAAGTGGAAAGCATATGAACTTCGTCAATGATGAAAATTTTATATTTTCTTTGCGACGGCGCGAATCTCACGTTTTCCACGATATTTTCACGGACTTTATCAACTTGAGTATGTGTGGCGGCATCCATTTCCACGACATCAAGCGAACGCGATTCGGAAATTTCCAGGCACGCCTCGCACTTATTGCATGGTTCAAATTCCCCTTCTTTTCGCTTTTCGCAATTTAATGCCTTAGCCAAAATGCGCGCGATGGATGTCTTGCCAATACCCCTCGGTCCGGCAAATAAAAAAGCATGCGCGACTTTTCCGCTAGCGAGTTCGTTCTGTAAAATCTGCTTTATGTTATCTTGCCCGGCTATTTCAGCAAAGGTCTGCGGACGATATTTTCTGTACAAAGTAGACATAATTAACAAATATAGATTATACTATTTTGCCGAATTGCGCAAATTAAAAGAACCCCCATAAAAGAGGTTCAAAAAAACTATTTGCAAACTACTGTTTTTGCTTTATCAGCTCCGAACTTATCCACAATCTCCAAAACTTCTTCATTGGAAATCGTTTCTTTTTCCATCAAAAGTCCGGCAATGGACTCCAGGGTTTCTTTATTATTCTTAAGAATATCTCTTGCTTCCCGGTATGCTTTTTCAATGATTTCATTGACTTCCATATCAACAACGCGCTTTGTTTCATCGCTTACTTCGCTGTCGTCGCGCGCCATAAACCCAAGAAACTGATTTCCGCGATTCGCGCCGATTGCCATCGGTCCCATTTTTCCAAAACCAAGTTCGCAAACCATGGACCTGGCGATTGCGGTAGCTTTTACAATATCATTCAAAGCGCCGGTTGAAATATCTTCCAAAATAATTTCCTCAGCCGCGCGCCCGGCCAAACATACCCGCAAATAGCAAGTTAAACCTTCTTTGGTTTCAAACGCCCTGTCTTCGGGAGGCATAAACCAGGTAATTCCGCCGGCGTCGCCCCGCGGGATGATTGAAACCCGTCTCAAAACATAATTAAAATTCTTTTGAAGAATAACGAGAATTGCGTGCCCCGATTCATGAATGGCAGAAAGACGTTTTTCCTCTTCGCTCATCCTGTGAGATTTACGCGCGGCGCCCATTCCGACTCTGTCAATCGCTTCGTGATAATCAATTTCTTCAACCGCTTCTTTCTTTGCTCGGGTAGCAATGATGGCGGCTTCGTTTGTGAGATTTTCAAGGTCTGCTCCGACAAAACCCGGAACCGCTTGCGCGATTACCCGCAAATTGACGCATGGAGCGAGCTTAATCTTTTTCGCGTAAATATTAAGGATGGCTTCACGACCATCAAGATCGGGTTTCGGAACATCAATAAGACGGTCAAATCTGCCGGCGCGCGTCAAACCCGGATCCAAAACATCGGGACGATTGGTGGCCGCCATAATTATAATTCCCATATCTGAATTAATTCCATCCATCTCAACCAAAAGTTGATTTAAAGTTTGGCTTGCCTCATCGTGATTATTGGAAAAACCGGTGGAACCGCGGTGTTTTCCGAGCGCGTCAAGCTCATCAATAAAGATAATACACACTCCGAGTTTTCTTGCCTTTTCAAACAAGTCGCGCACGCGGGACGCGCCGACGCCAACAAACATTTCAACAAAATCCGAACCTGATATGGTAAGAAATGGAACACCCGCTTCACCGGCCACCGCGCGCGCAAGCAAGGTTTTACCCGTTCCGGGAGCGCCCTTCAATAAAATTCCTTTGGGCATGCGACCGCCAAGTTTGCCATAAGATTTTGGGTCTTTCAAAAATTCAACAACTTCCTTAACTTCTTCTTTAACCTCGTCAATTCCGGCAACATCCTCAAATGTAACTTTGCGGGTTTTGCCATCAGCCAATCTTGCCCTTGATTCGGAAAATTTATTCATCTGATTCATTTGAGACGACATGCTACGACGTAAAAAATAAATAAAAACAACTATAATTAAAACCCAGATAAGCAACGAACCAATCCAACTGTAATCGCTTGGATGATTTACCGTAATCTGAATATTGTGTTCACGCAAAAACGGCAATAGCCCATCGTCATTCGACGGAACATAAACAACAAACATGCCGCGGTTTTCAGCTTGTCCCGAAATCTTATCGCCTTCCATATTTATCTGTTCAATATGCCCGTCTTCAACTAACTTTATAAACTGCGAATAACTGATTGTCGTTATATTCTCGTTATTACAGGTATTCAGATAACCATAAATGAAAAAAAATATTCCAACAATCAAAACCCACAATATAATCGTTTTCAGCCAGCTTCGCTTTTTTCCCATCTTATTCTTCTTTCTTTTATTTTTAATGTCCAATCATATAAAATTAACAGTTTAAACGAATTTTGTCAACCAAAATAAAAATCCAACATAAAGTTGGATTTTTATTTTGGTAGTCCCAAGGGGAATCGAACCCCTATTACCTGGTTGAGAACCGGGCGTCCTAGCCGTTAGACGATGGGACCGGTTTTGTAGAAACTATAACACAAATTTTGCTCGCGGTCAATATATCCCCAAAACGCTCCGGCGCGATGCCGGAGCGTTTTTTTATATATTATGTCAGCTTGCGAAATTTTTTCTGCCCATTATATTTTCAACCGCGGCCCATTGCGATGGCGCGTTTTTCGGAACAAGTATTACCGCTTCATCTCCGGGCTTCCCGCGGAAATAAGTTACGCTCGCGGTAAGCACAAACCATTTTTTTCCATCAGCAACCACAACATATCTTCCAGCCACGGGTTCATAAGTAAGCATTCCGATAATTCTGTTTCTTTCAATCGGTCCGATTTGTTTGAATAAAAACGAACCTTCGGCGGTAATGGTAAGTTTCAAAATATCGCCTTCAACCAATTTTGATTTTGACGCGTAATTCGGCGGGACATCATATTTTTTCCCGTTTGACCCTATCATCGCTTCGCCATCAAACACTCCTTCAATGATATTTGGTTGCTGCCCATCGCTTTCTGCCTCGTTTTTAATTCCGGCGGGTTCCGGCGAAGTTAAAAGCTCACCCTTAATTTCCGCCCCGTCCGATGTTCCTATTAATTTTTTAATTTGCTCAATTTCTTCCGCAATATGTTCTAAAATCTTTGTAATTACCGTAGTTTTTCCAACACCCAGATTTTCCTCGCGAACAGGATAGTTTCCTACTCCCACAGCATCTTTAATTTCTTCGGCATTAATTTCGGATGCGCCATCGTCTGTTTTTTCGTCTTCCGAGCCGTCTTTCGCCGTATTTGTTTCCGCCTTTACCGAAGCTTCCGCCGCCGCAGATGCTTTGGCGGACAAATCGGCGGATAAAGCCGCCTGACGCGCGAGTTCAATATGCAA
>CAZGDX010000019.1:0-16523 GCA_964525225.1 uncultured Gammaproteobacteria bacterium | reverse complement strand
TTTTTAATACTCGCCGATTTCCGGAGATATTCGGGAATTATCATCCTTCCCTGCCCGTCCAATTCCACATCCATCGCGCCGCCGAGCAAATGACGCGAAACCGCGCGCGCGTCCGCTTGTCCGATAGAAAGATTGGCAAACTTCTCTTTCACAAAAATTTCCCAATCGGATTTTGTGTAAAGAAAAAGACAATTATCAAGACCGCGGGTTATCACCGCGCCCTTTTTTAATTCGGCTCTGAATTTTGAAGGCACGGCCAGCCGACCTTTTTCATCTACATTATGTCTGTATTCGCCTATAAACATACCCAGCATATCAACATCCGGAGCGTAAAACGCTTTATAGCAGTGTTCTTATTCAAGCGCTGGCTAAAAAATAATTAGAAGATTATGTCAGATTGAGTCCCGGTAATACCGGATGTTGTATTACTGGGCATAATTTTAGCTTATTCCCCATTTTCCTCCACTTTACACCACTACACTTTTATTATAATCCACATTTCACCATCAGTCAAATCCCCCGCTTAAAGCTAAATCAGCTTCAAAATAATCTATCCTGTGGATAACTCGGCGCCTATCCCTTAAAAGCATAATTAAGTTTATCCGCGCGAATAAACTAAAAAAGAAGAACTTTTAATCAAGTTCTTCTTTTAATTCCTCTATTAATTTCTTTTGACGACGGGACAAATGTTTCGGCGTTTCCACGATTATTTCCAAAAGATGGTCGCCCCGCCCGTTCCGGCGCAAAAATGGCACACCCTTACCAGCTAGACGCATAATTTGCCCGGACTGTATCCCTGCCGGAATTTTAACTTCAACAGGGCCATCCACGGTCTCCACATCTTTTTTTATCCCAAGCGCGGCATCCGGAAAATTAACAACCACCTTGCTGTAAATATCAAAACCGTCGCGAGTGAAAATTTTATGGTCGCGGACACGTAAATTTATGAATAAATCTCCGCTTCTCGCTCCGCGCGCTCCGGCCTCGCCCTGCCCGGCTAAACGCAATGTTTCGCCATCCGAAACTCCGGCCGGAATTTTTATTTCTATTTTCTTGCTTTGCTTTGCAATCCCATTGCCCCGGCATTTTTTACATTCTTTCTCCGCTCTCTTTCCGCTTCCGTTGCAAGCGTCGCAGGTTGCCACCGTGCGGTACGCGCCCAAAAACGATCGCGCGATATGTTCTATTTTTCCTTTTCCGTTACATTTTGGACAAGTTGAAATTTTGCTCCCTTGCTCTGCTCCGCTTCCGTTGCAAGCGTCGCATTCTGAATTTTTATAAAGTTCAATCTCGCGGTCCACGCCAAAAACTGATTCCATAAAATCCACGGTCAAATCTATTTCAATATTCTTTCCCCTGCTTTCTCTTTTTGCGGTTTGTCTTCCGCCAAAATTAAAAATATCTCCAAAGATATCTCCCAAATCCTCAAAATTTATATTCCCGCTTTGGAAACCGCCGAATCCCTGCCCAAACGGATTTTGTCCCCCGCCAAAACCTCCGCGGTTCATATTTTCAAAACCAGAACCAAACTGGTCGTACTGTTTTCTTTTTCCACTATCCCCCAGAACCTGATACGCCTCGTTTATTTCTTTGAATTTTTCCGCGTTTCCGCCTTTATCCGGATGATGCTCTATTGCCAAACGTCTAAAAGCCGCCTTCACTTCATCCTGCGAGGCGTTTTTTGAAACTCCTAAAATTTTATAATAATCTTTGGACATAATGCTCTTGACTTTTTTTCTGTTTTATGATATATCTAATGGCGTGGGGCGGTCAATGCCCCGCGCAAGAGAAAAACCGGGGCGAAGAAAACCCCAAAAGGAGGAAAAATGCACCAAAATCAAAAATTTTTGACGCATCAATGGAACAGGTTTACCGCCTTGATTCCCCTGCTCTCCGGTTTAAGCAAAGGACAAAAGATTACCGGGATTTTATACTTGATTGCCAATTACTTTCTCGGTCTCGCCTTTCTCTCTCTCTGCTGGCGTCAACTGTTTTTAATTACTCCTATATCGTGAACTTGATTTTGGCCGTCACATCCTTGATGTTCATGCATGCCACGGTTATCTATGGAGTTTACGATTGGTATAACACGCAAAACACGAGCAAAGAAGAGGTAACGACGCAATGAAAACCAAAAACAGATACAACGGCGGCAAAACTCCCAAACCAAAACATCTGGATGAAATTTTAAGCGACGGGCTTGACTATCTAGATACGTCTTCGGACTGTCTTGACCATCTTGATGAAATTTCTTGCGTTTTTGACAAATTAGACAACATTGATACCTGGATTGACAAAATTACCGGCTAAACGTCGCGCGCTCCGATTAATATCGGGGCTTTTTTATTTTCCGCGCCCGCAACAATCTTTGAATGCGAAATAACATTCGCGCGATATCCGCGTTATATCCCTTGACAAGAATCAAAATTTAGTATAAACTACTCTCAGCGCATTTTACAACTCAAAATTAAAACAAAAACAGAAAGGAAGGTGGAGGTGCTGCTGGAAATCAATCTGGAAAACAAAATTCATAATCCAAACACCGTTGCTTTTCTGAAATTGCTGGCGCGTCCATCGTCTGCCGATAAAATCAATCTTGCGTCCGCTCTGGCGGTTATTGATATTTTTGACGCATCCGGCAATATTATTTATCTGCGCGAAGGCGCGGAACATGAAATTTGCGGAAACTTGATGTATTTCAAATTCAAAGAGTCAAATTTTGTCCTGCCAACGGATTGCATAATTTTCATCTGCGATTTAAAAGCGGAAGACCACAAAAAAAATATTGTGTGGAGCAAGAAAGGAGAAACAAAATGAACCAGCTGTTTGTGTTTTTTGACCATGACAACGATGCCAATAAAACTTTCTTCAATAACCTGAAATCCGGCCGAGGATTGCTTTCCTTGATTCTTCCGCCTGTGAGAAAATCGCGCAAGGGCGGAAAAATCAAAGATACAGGCAAACATGCGCAAAAATTAGACCACGAAAAAATCGCTGAAGCGCTGGGCGCGGAAATTATTGATCTGGACATGATTGACGGCTGTTTATTTGATAAATTCGTCCTGACTTTTGAACTTGGCGTCAAATTCCGCGAAACAAATGACAAAATCGTCTTTTTCAAAGATGAACGGACGACAACTTTTCTCAAGAAACGAATTCTCAGAATTACCGATACGCTAATTGCCGGAAAAATTCTTTGGGAACAAAAGTAGCCCCTGCCCCGATTTCATGTCGGGGCTTTTTTATTCCCCGTGTCCGTAGGGGACGCAGATCTGCGTCCCCTACAAATAAATTATGCCTTCTCCTTAAAATCCGCGTCTATGGTTTCTTTCGGAGCATCGCCAGATGCCTGATTCGCGTCTGCTTTGTCCGCTGGAGCTTCGGCGGAGGCGGATTGGTTCTTATACATTTCCGCGCCGATTTTCTGGATTGTTTCTCCCAAATCATCAATCGCTTTTTTAATTACCGGCGCGTCGCTGGAGTCCTTAGATTTTTTAAGCGCGTCCATTTTTTCATCAATGGTTTTTTTAACATCTTCCGGAACCTTATCGCCAAATTCTTTTATTGTCTTTTCCGTCTGATGAATCATTCCGTCAGCTTGGTTGCGCAAATCAATCACTTCTTTTTTCTTTCTGTCATCTTCGGCGTGCGATTCTGCGTCGCGTTTCATCTTTTCAATATCTTCTTTTGAAAGCGCGCTTGAATCCTTAATGGTGATATTCTGCGTTTTATTTGTGGCTTTATCTTTTGCCGACACAGTTAAAATGCCGTTGGCATCAATATCAAAAGTCACTTCAACTTGCGGAATGCCGCGAGGCGCCGGCGGAATGCCATCAAGCATAAATCTGCCAAGCGTGCGGTTATCTGCCGCCATCGGACGTTCACCTTGCAAGATGTGGATTTCAACAGATGACTGATTATCCGCGGCCGTGGAAAATACTTGTGATTTCGAGGTCGGAACCGTGGTGTTTCTGTCAATTAAAGGAGTCATAACTCCACCCAAGGTTTCAATGCCAAGCGTTAAAGGCGTAACATCCAAAAGTAAAACATCTTTCACGTCGCCGGCAAGCACCGCGGCCTGGATTGCCGCGCCCTTTGCCACGCATTCCATCGGGTCAACACCGTGTTCAATTTTTTTGCCGATATAATCTTCAACAAATTTTTGGATTACCGGCATTCTTGTCGGACCGCCGACCATAATGACTTTTTCAATTTCTTGCGGACCGATTTTTGCGTCGCGAAGCGCCTGCTCCAACGGACCTCTGCATTTTTCCACAATCGGACGCACCAATTCTTCCAGTTTCGCGCGGGTAATTTTCATTACCAAATGTTTCGGACCGGATTGGTCCGCGGTGATAAACGGCAAATTAACTTCTGTTTCAAAAGTTGTGGAAAGTTCCACTTTCGCCTTTTCCGCCGCGTCGCGCAAACGTTGCGACGCGGTTTGGTCTTTCCGCAAATCCACGCCATTTTCGCGCTTAAATTCATCGGCGATAAAATTAATTATCGCTTCATCCATATCGCGTCCGCCCAACTTTGTGTCGCCGGAAGTGGAACGGACTTCAAACACGCCGTTTCCAAAATTCATCACTGTAACATCAAGCGTTCCTCCGCCCAAATCAAACACCACAACTTGCTGGTCTTTTTGATTAACTTTATCCAAACCAAACGCAAGAGCCGCGGCCGTCGGTTCGTTGATAATGCGGATAACTTCAAGTCCGGCGATGGCGCCAGCGTCTTTTGTCGCCTGGCGCTGCGAATCGTCAAAATAAGCCGGAACAGTGATTACCGCTTTATCTACCGGCTGTCCCAAAAATGATTCCGCGTCTTTTTTAATTTTTTGCAAAATAAAAGCGGAAATTTGTTGGGCGGTGTAGTCCTTTCCGTTAATCGGCCAAGTATGCTTCCCGCCCATTTTTCTTTTTGCTCCGGAAATTGTGCGTTCCGGATTTGTAATCGCCTGCCTGCGGGCCGGTTCGCCCACGAGCAATTCGCCGTCTTTTGTAAACGCGACGTAAGACGGAAACGCTTTTCCTCCCAATGTGGCTCCTTCTGCGGACGGAATTATTACCGGCGCTCCGCCCTGCATTACTGCGGCGGCGGAATTTGAAGTGCCAAGGTCAATACCGATTATTTTAGACATAATATTTTTATAGGAACTAGACTTCCACAAATCTGTAGTAATTAAAAGGTACTAGACTTCCACTAATCCAAATCACTAATGTGCACTAATAATTCGTGCGTATTCGTGATAAAAATTCGTGGAAGTTTTGTTCCTTATAAAAATTCCAAATTAGTGGGAGTTTTGTTCATTTTAAATTACTGTTTAGCTATTTTAATTTTAATTGATTTAACTTCCGCTTCTTTAATTTTTGGAATGGTGATTTTAAGCATTCCATCTTTTGAAACCGCTTCGGCTTTTTCACCGATTACTTGCGCCGGCAAAGCGATTTGGCGGTGAAAGCTTCCATAACGGACTTCTTTTCTTGAAAAATTTTCTTCCTCCACTTCGCTTTTTCTTTTTGTTTCCCCCTTCAAAGTCAAGATATTGTCGTCTATGGAGATTTCCACATCGTCCGGGTCAACTCCGGCGAGCGGTGTCTCCACGATAACGCTATCTTTTGTCTGATAGACATCGAGCGCCGGGACAAATCCGTGGCGCGCTACCGGCGAGTCCTCGCCGAAAAATCTGTCCATTTCCTCAAACGGGTCGAGAAAATTTGGACGAAAACGTATGATAGACATAATAGTGGCAATTTTCAATTATCAATTTTCAATTTTAATTTATTCTTTTAATTGAAAATTTAAACTTGAAAATTAGTATTTCATTTAAAATTTATAATTTAAAATTCGTATTTTTATTTGGACACCACCACTTTTGGCGGTCTTAAAATTTTATCGTTTAATTTATAACCTGCTTGGACTTCCCTTAAAATCATATCTGGTTCTATACCTTCGACTTTCTCCGCGCTTATCGGCTCGTGAATTTCGGGATTAAATTTTTCGCCTTCATCAGTACTCATTTTTTCCACGCCGGAATTTTTTAAAAATTCGTCAAACTGTTTTTTAATCTGCTCCACGCCTTTTACAAATTCATCTTTTTCTTTTGACGCGTATTTCATCGCTTCATCAAAGCCGTCCAAAATCGGAAGAATTTTTAAAAGCAAATCGCGGTTTGAAAATTTTATCCAGTCGTCTTTTTGCTTCGCCACTTCCTTCTGAAAATTGATAAAATCCGCTTTTTCCCGCTTCCAGCCGTTTAAATTATCCTCGGCTTGCTTTTTGGCTTCTTCCAATTCGCTTAATGATATTTCTTCATCTTTTTGTTCTTCTGGCATATTTTTATCTTGCCACCGGGTGTAACGCCGTCTGTCCGCGGTGTGCCGCAAAGCCCAAGGCGGGACACCCGGTGGCCCAAAATAAATTATATTAAATCCTTTATAAATTTTATTAATGCTAAATTTTTTTCATAATCCATTCTTGAAAGTCCTATAATTCCAAACATCATTTTTTCTTTTCTGATTATCGTAGCCGCGCATCCGGCTCCGAACGGGCTTTCCTCTCCCAAAAATATTTTTAGCTCTTCAAAAGAACCATCATAAATTTTTGAGATTTTCTCATCCAGCGCGTCTATTACCAAAGAAACATTAACAACTATATTTTTATCTTCAAACTCCGGTTTTTTAAACAAATTTGAAATTCCGGTGTAATAAACATTTCCTTTTCCAAAAGCCACAAATACCGCATCAGTTGAAATTTTAGCAATTGATTTGGCGATGTTTTTCATCTTTTCCTCTCCCTCTCCCCTGATTTGTCTGACTTCTGCCAATTCTTCCTCAAGCGCCAAATTATTCAAAAAGTTATCTGTAAAATATTTATATCCTTTTTCCGTTGGAATTCTTCCGGCCGAAGTATGGGGCTGAAAAATCAATCCTTCTTTTTCAAGCTCCGCCATATCATTCCTGATTGTTGCCGAACTCACACCCAACTCTTCTTTTTCAGCCAAAAATCCAGACCCCACCGGCTCCGCTTTGTTTATATATTCACGGATCAAAAAATCCAAAATTTTTCCCTGCCGTTCGTTCATATTGCGTCTGTCATTTCGACCGAGTTGCAAGACAAGCGGAGGAATCCCTCCGATAATCTTTAAGGGATCCTTCGACTCGCTACGCTCGCTCAGGATGACATTTTCATGTCACTTATCCACAGTATAAAACACTATTAGCACTCTGTCAAGTAGAGTGCTAATTTTATCAATTTTTAACACATAAAAACAACTACGAATTTCTACGGCCGTAGAGTTTCGTAGTTGTTTTTCAACTCCAAAATTAAATCTTTTTATCCAGTTTTATTTTATCCGCCTTTGTTAAAACTTCGGCGTACACGGTCCGACATTCTGACAATCGTGGCCGAAATAATGCCGACTACGGCGCCGGCAAAGACATCGGATGGAAAATGAACGCCGACATAAATCCGCGAGATACCGATTAAAAACGCCAAAACCAACATTACGCTTCCCCATTTTCTGCTTACCAAAAAAACAAAAAAGGCGATGGCAAAAGAAACCGCAGTATGGTCGGACGGAAAAGATTTATCGGTTATCGGCTTGGTCATTAGCTGATGAACATCATCAAGCGTAAAAATCGGGCGCAAACGGAAATGAATTGTGCTGATTAAAAAGTTAATCGCGTATGCCAGCACCGCGGAAAAACCGGCCTTTACCAATTCAAAAAAAACAGGGCGACAACGTTGGCAAAGGGCACCTTTGACAGTACTGTCAAAGGTGCCCTTTGCCAGTACAAAATAAAAAATCACCGCCGCAAAAAGCGGAAGCGTGTAAATTAAATATCTGGTTGTATAAACCGCCAACCTGTCTAAAACCGGATAAATTCCGACAATGTCATTAATTAAACGAAATAAAAAAATATCCATAAATTATTTTTGACATTTGGGGCAATACGCAGTGCTTCTGCCGCCAAGACGGATTTCTTTTATCGTTCCTTTACAACGAAAGCATTGTTTCCCTACCCGGCCGTAAACTTTCAAAAACGGAACATACCCGCCCTTTTTTCCTTCAGCGTCAACATAAGCGTCAACAGACGAACCATGTTTGGAAATCGCTAATTTTAAAATTTTTATGAGACAGCTGTAAAGTTTTTTTATTTCCGCGTCTGTTATTGTTCCGGCCAATCTTTTGGGAGATATTCCGGCGCAAAAACACGACTCGACCGCGTAAATATTTCCAACTCCGGCAATAAATGTCTGGTCCATTAACAGGGGTTTAATTTTTTTCTTCGCTTTCTTCGCTAAAAGTCCTTTTAGAATTCTAACCGTAAATTTTTTATCAAGCGGCTCCGGACCATATTTTTCATGTTCAAAAAATTTATCCAAACCTTTTTCCGGAATAATTTTTACATAGCCGAATTTCCGCCAGTCCTCAAAAAACAGTTTTCCGCCGTCTTTAAAATTAAAAACAATGTGCGTGTGTTTTTTCGGCGAAACTTCATTTTCAACAAACAAGAGACGGCCGGTCATTTTCAAATGCGTCAAAAGAGCTTGCCCGTTTGAAAGATAAATTAAAATCAGTTTTGCCCGTCGGCCAACATCCTTTATTTTCGCCCCTTCAGTTAATTTCTTAAATTCCAAAACCGATAATTTACCGATCGGCTTTTGAAAATTGATTTCCGTCTTAACAATCTTTTTCCCAACGATATCCTTTTTAAGCTGTCGGCTGATTGTTTCAACCTCTGGAAGCTCCGGCATATTAAATTAACGGATTACCCGTCATATCCGACGGCTGGCTGATTCCAAGATTTTTCAAAACCGTTGGCGCGATATCCGCCAGAATTCCGGTTGGCTGGACCAAACTTAAATCTCCGTTTGGAATTTCCGGAAAAAGCTGCTGGCCATGAAGGTCGTTTCTCACCACAATAAATGGCACGGGATTTGTGCTATGTTCTTTATCTATTTCGCCTGTTTGCAAATTTATCAGTTCTTCCGCGTTGCCGTGGTCCGCGGTTATTATAGTCATTCCGTCTTTCATCAAAATTGTTTCAACTATTTGTTTAAGACATCTATCTACTGTCTCCACCGCCTTAATGGTCGCGCCCACATCTCCGGTATGCCCGACAATGTCTGAGTTGGCAAAATTTATCGCGGTAAAATGATGCTTGCCCATTCCCAGTTCTTTCACAACTCTTCTCGTGAGTTCGTCTGCCGACATTTCCGGTTTTTGGTCGTAAGATGCCACTCCGGGGGATGGAATAATGATTCTATCTTCACCTTTGAATGGTTCTTCCGCCATGCCGTTTATAAAAAAAGTTATGTGCGCGTACTTCTCTGTTTCGGCAATATGCAATTGCGCAAGCCCTGATTCGGAAACAATCCGCGCCAATGGAAGCGCGATGCCCTGTGGCGGAAACGCCACCGAAATAGGAAGATTTTTTTCGTATTCGGTCATTGCCCCAAAAAATAAATTTTCAATTTGGTTGCGCGCGAATCCTTGGAATTGCGGCAAAACAAACGCCTTCGCAATTTGTCTCGCGCGGTCAGGACGAAAATTAAAAAATATTACCGCGTCATTCGCGCCGATTGTAACCGCGCCTCTTTTATCTTTTATTACGGTTGGCAAAAATTCTTCATCGTAAACTTTATTTTTATAAGACGTTTCAATCGCCGACACCGCGTCTCTTGCCTCCGCGCCAACTCCATCAGTTATCGCGCGGTAAGCCGCCTCTGTCCTATCCCAACGGTTATCGCGGTCAAGCGCGTAAAACCGCCCGCACAAATTTGCAATTTTTCCAACTTTGGTTTTTTTTAATTTTTCTTCCAATGATTTAATGACATCTAAACCGGAATTATAAACCGCGTCGCGGCCATCAAGAAAAAGATGGAATCCCGCGTCTTTTATTTTATTTTTTTTGGCGAGGTCTATAAGCGCGAAAAGATGGTCTATATGACTATGTACTCCGCCTTGACTGGCAAGACCCATAAAATGGAGACGCGAACCGTTTTTCTTAACATGCGCTATGCAATCCAAAAACGTTTTATTTTCAAAAAAACTTCCATCTTCAATGGATTTGTTAATACGAGGCAATGTCTGATAACATACAAGCCCCGAACCGATATTCAAATGCCCGACCTCGGAATTTCCAACTTCGCCCCAGGAAAGCCCAACTTCGCGTCCCGAAGAATAAAGGGCGGTTGTCGGATATTTTTGCGTAAGACCGTTAAAAAACGGCAATTTTGCTTTTGTAATCGCGTTTCCCTCCCCGGCCGGCGCGATTCCCCAGCCGTCCAGAATAATAAGCGCTAATGGTTTTTGAGACATACTTTAAATAACTTTTACCCCCAAAGTAATAAATAAGTTTTATTCGTTCTAAAAAGTTTAAACCCAAAATTTCCAATTTCTAATATCTAATTTCCAATTAATGTTAAATTTTTATAAAAATAATCCTTAATTTGACATTTGGCATTTACCGTATTTCCTCCTCTATTTCTAAAAGACGGTTATATTTTTCCACTCTTTCGGAGCGGGACAAACTGCCGGTTTTGATGTATTCCGCGCCAACAGCCACCGCCAAATCCGCGATTGTCGTATCCGCGGTTTCGCCCGACCGGTGTGAAATCGCAATTTTGTATTTATTTTTCTGCGCCAAATCAATGCAATCCATTGTCTCCGTAAGCGTGCCGATTTGATTAAACTTTATAAGCGCGGCATTTGCCGCCTTTTTTTCTATTCCTCGCGCGAGCCGTTCCGTGTTTGTGGTAAAAAAATCATCTCCGATAAGTATTGTCTTTTTGCCGAAATTTTTAGTTAATTTCGTCCAATTATCCCAATCGTCTTCCGCCAATCCGTCTTCTATTATAATTATCGGATATTTTTTAAGCCAATCCGCGTAAAGTTTCATCAGGCCGTCCGCTGTAAGCTTTTTGCCATCGCGTTTTAAATTATAAATCTTTTTCTTGGTATCGTAAAATTCGGACGCCGCCACATCAAGCGCCAGAAACACATCTTTTCCCGGCTTATATCCGGCTAATTTTATCGCTTCAATAATAAGTTTTAGCGCGTCTTCGTTTCTTTTTAAAGACGGCGCGAATCCGCCTTCATCACCGACATAAATGCTGTGTTTCTTGCTTTTCAAAACTTTTTTCAAAGAATGAAAAACTTCCGCTCCGCACCGCAACCGCTCGGCAAAAGTTTTCATTTTGGGCACTATCATAAATTCCTGAAAATCCAAATTCCAATCCGCGTGGCGCCCACCGTTTAAAATATTCATCATCGGATACGGCAAACTATATCCGGATTTTATGAATCCGAAATTTCTGCGAAGATACTTGTAAAGCGGAATTTTTTGCGCTTTTGCCGCCGCTCTTGCCGACGCGAGCGAAACCCCTAAAATCGCGTTCGCGCCAAGATTGGATTTATTATCTGTCCCGTCAAGCTCCATCATCATCTCATCAATCTTTCTCTGGTCGGTAACGGTTGCTCCGCGGAGCATTCTTGAAATTGATTCGTTAACATTTTTTACGGCTTTCAAGACACCTTTTCCGCCATAACGTTTGCCGCTATCGCGGAGTTCAAGCGCCTCATGGCTTCCAGTGGAAGCGCCGGACGGCACCGAAGCCGCGCCGATTATTCCATTTTCCAAAATTACTTTAACGGATACGGTGGGATTCCCGCGCGAATCCAGTATCTCACGGGCTTTGATTGTTTGTATTTTCATAAAATTATCAATGTTACAATAAAATTATTATACATCAAAAAATTCCATCCCGCAAATACGGAATGGAATAATGAATTAATCTTCTATTGTTATCCCTCTCTTATAAAGATCGGCAAATTTTAAATTCGTCCCCCTATGCCTAAGAATACTATAAAATTTCTGGCACACTTTTTCAAAATCTGCGCAAGCTAAATCAAAAGCTTTTCGAGCATCCGAACACACAAATGGTTCAGGATCATATTCATGACAAGCGGCACAATATCTGTCTCGCTCCTCCCAATATTCTATTCTTGCCTCAATATATTCTTTTTTAATGACATAATAATACGAGTCGTCAGAATCAGACATTTCCTTCTCCTCTTCTTTTTTACTTAAAAAGAACAAAAATGACTTTACTTTAAGAATCATTATTATATTACTATAATTTTATCTTTTTGTCAATGACTCAATTCCCGGCATTTTATTTCCGCCCAAAAATTTCAGCCCCGCCCAAAGCTCAAAGTTCAACCATCGCAAAACACAGTTCTTTCCTCGGAAACGCCTTTGGCTCCCATTTTTTTATTTTTTCTGTTCTTACCAAAGCTTTAAGCGGGACTAAGCGGTTCTTTAAAATTATTACTTTAACAACGGTTTTATGCCCGGTAATTCTTCCCCGCCTAAAAACGAAAGCATTGCGCCTCCGCCGGTTGAAATCCAATCTATATAACGTTCCATTTTTGTTTTTCGCACGGCCTCTATTGTTTCGCCCCCGCCAATTACTCCAAGTACTTTTCCGGCAGACCTCGCGGCTACGAGGCGCGCCAAAGATATTGTGCCATGACTGTATTCTTTGGTTTCAAATATTCCCATCGGCCCGTTCCAAACAAGCGTTTCCGCCTTTTTAATGTAGCTTGAATAAATATTAACGGTTAATGGACCGATATCCAAAAGCATTTTATTTTTATCAACGAGTTCTTTATCATTCCCAATTTCAACAACGCGCGCGATTTGCGGATTTTTCATATTTCCGATTATCGCGTCAACGGGCAAAATAATTTTTTTATTTTTCAGCAGTTTCTTGGCAATTTTCACGCTCTTTTCATCTGCCTTGAACGCGCCAACATCATATCCTTTTGCCGCCAAAAATACGCTGGCAATTGCTCCGCCGATTAAAATCTGGTCGGCTTTTTTCAAAAAACTTTCTATCATTCCAACCTTGGTTTCTATTTTTGCTCCGCCGATTAAAACCACCAAAGGTTTTTTCGGCTTTTTCAGCAACCCATCCAAAACTTCAATTTCATTTTGCAGTAAGATTCCGGCATACGACGGCAAATATTTTGTGATTCCGGAAATTGACGCGCCGTCGCGGTGACAAACCGCGAATCCATCGTTCACAAACAAATCTCCTAGTCCCGCCAGCTCTTTGGCGAATTTCAAATCGTTTTTTTCCTCACCCGGATAAAATCTAATATTTTCAAGCATTGCCAACTGGCCGTTTTTCATTTTTTTAATTTTATGAGACAGAGACGCGCTTCCTATTTTATCTTTAAAAAATAAAACTTTTCTTCCTAAAACCTTTTGAAGATGTTTGGCTACCGAATTCAAACTTAAAGACCACCGCCATTTTCCGTCCGGCCTGCCAAGATGCGCGATTAAAACAATTTTCGCGCCTTTTTCCGCCAGATATCCAATAGTCGGCAATGACTTGATAATCCGCCAATCATCAACCACTTTCCATCTTTTTATCGGCACATTAAAATCTACCCGTACCAGAGCGGTTTTTCCTTTCAAACTTTTTATTTCAGTTAAGGATTTTACCTCCATACTATTATTATAGTATCACGGATTTGATAAGAAATGTAGGGGACGAAAATTTTCGTCCCCTACAAATCTGCGTTATCTGCGCGGAAAAATCTGCGGCTTATTTTCTCCCCACGAATTCCGCCATTTCTATAAGCCGGCAAGAATATGCCCATTCGTTATCATACCACGCCATCACTTTCAGCAAGTCCCCATCCACGATTTTTGTAAGTTCCAAATCCACTACTGCCGAATGCGGATTGCCAATAATATCAGATGACACCAATGGCTCCTCATTCGCCTCCACAATGCCTTTGTAAAAAGATTGCTTAACGACTTTTTTGAAAAGTTTATTTACTGCTTCAACAGTTGTTTTTTTCTTCAGGACAAAAGTAAAATCCGCAAGCGAAGCGCAAATTATCGGCACGCGTATTGCCACACCATCAAAAGATCCCCCAAGCGATGGCACCGCGGCAACAACCGCGGAAGACGCGCCTGTTGAAGTTGGCACCATGTTCACCATTGCCGACCGGGCTCTGCGGAAGTCGTGTTTTCTCGCTTCCGGCGGACCGTCCACCAAATTCTGCTGGGCAGTTACGGCGTGAGTTGTGGTCATCATCGCTTTTTTAATACCAAACCCGTCGCTTATAATTTTTACGACCGGCGCCACGCAATTAGTGGTGCAAGAACCATTGTTTATAAGATTTTCTCCTTTATATTTATTCACGTTCGCGCCAAAAAGATATGTCGGAGTTCCCTCGTCTTTTACCGGAGCGGAGACAATGACTTTTTTCGCGCCCGCGTCTAGATGCAGTTTCGCGCCTTCGGTTTTGGTAAAAAATCCGGTGCATTCCAAAACCACATCAACATCCAAATCCTTCCACGGAAGAATTGCCGGGTCTTTTTCCGCGGCGCAAAAAATTTTCGCGCCGTCAACAATTAAATGCTTGGCATCAAATTTTACTTCGTGATTAAATTTCCCG
Source organism: uncultured Gammaproteobacteria bacterium (assembly GCA_964525225.1). Classification (GTDB taxonomy): domain Bacteria; phylum Patescibacteriota; class Patescibacteriia; order DYHP01; family DYHP01; genus CAZGDX01. The sequence goes on along the minus strand of CAZGDX010000019.1, from coordinate 2,035 downwards.
TAGACACTATCGTATTTCAAAAGTTGCGCCAGCGATTCGGTATCCATTAAGTCGTTTATTGCCACGAACTCAATATTTTTCATTCCAAAATGGTCGTAAGCCGCTTTTAAAGTATTCCGGCCAATGCGGCCAAAGCCGTTTATCGCGATGCGAAGTTTTTTCATACCCAGTATATCAACTTCCAGAATAAACGTTTTGTAGCTAAATACTACTTTGGCGTTATCTGTAAAATTGACAATTATAATTTTTTAATGGACTATACCCGAAACAACTGGAAGTTGTATTACTGGGCATAATTCCTTGTCATTCCCGCGGAGGCGGGAATCTAGATTATTAAAGTTAATTTCTATCATCATCTTATCATATCTGCCCTAAAAAACAAAAACCCCGCAATAAATGCGGGGTGCGCTTATATTATTTTCATCAACTGTAATCCACGCTTTTAAAATATCCGCTCAAAAGCAGTTTCTCCCTCCATACCGGCGCCAGCTCTTTTGAAACCTTCAAGTCAAACGCGCGCAGAACAACCCACTTCCGATAAATTTCAATCCCTTTTTCTTCCGATAAAAAATTTTCAGCGTCTTCAAATGTCTTGTTGTCCGAGACAAAAGCGGTAAGATTACTTCCACCCGAGTTCATCTATCGTCTCAACTCTTCAGCAACGCGCCGTTCAAGTTCAAGACGGACATAAATTTGTTCCCATACATTCTGCATCTCCGCGCATCTTTCTATCATTTCTTGAGATTGCGAACATTCAATTTCAACATAACTATCGCCAATAACCACAAACCCTCCAATAATGTTATTATCATCAAGATATATGATAACAATAAAATTAACTTCGCTATCCCGCATAGCAACGCGGGCTCTTAATGGCGCTCCATTTATTTCTCCCAGCTCTTCACGAATGTCGCCATCAAAATATTCATAAATCATAAGCAACGCATCGTTTTCGTAATAATCCACGGTAACAATGTCTCCATTCGGACGCGCATCAATAGTGACAGTGATTCTTGCCCGAACTTCCGGCTGTGTCTGCTCCGGCTCGACCGACTGAACCTGCTGACGACGCGCGCATCCGAAAATACCAAGCGACAAAACAAACAGGAAAACAAACATCGTTTTTTTCATCTGTCTCTCCTTCTTTTCCCCGCTTTTTTGCGGTTTTTTTCTTTTTTATCTTTCCAATACTCGACGGACACGGCGCGCAATGTCATATCTGGCATATAAACCGTTCCAAAAAGATTGAGTTTCAACGCACCTTGCATTCGCGTCTTCCGACTCTCCGCAAAAATAAATTTCAAATCCGTCGTAATAATCAATTGTTGAAAAATAAGTTAAAACATTTCTTTCGTCAAAATGCATAAAGATATCGCTGTTTTCTTCCAAAATATAAGCAGTTGAAGACGGCATTCCATTATCGCTATTTCGGTGCTCCGCGGTAAAATATCCATAAGACAGATAAAGAAGATTATTTCGATAAACCCTGACTAAAATAAGGGTTCTGTTTTGTTCCGCGCTTACAGTTATCCGTTCGCGGACTACTTCGGAAGACACGACTTGCGGGATTACTGATAAGCAAAAAATCAAAAAAACGATTGCTTTTTTCATTTTTTTTCCTTTGTCCGCCATAATTTTAATGAACCTTAATTCAAATTAGCATGATTTTAAATAAATGTCTACCCCGCCCCAAACTCAAAGACAATTTACATAATCCGTTATCTTATCTCTCGGAAACGCCTTCGGCTCACGTTAGATTAAAAACGTATGTCAATACAAAAGTTTAAAGCGGGGTTATTTTATCTTTTTCTTTGTAAAAAATAATAAGGAGATAAAATAAAAAGAGGCGACCCGGAAGGAATCGTCTCATACTAAACAAAGAACAAATAAACTTACATCGTGCCGCCGACGGCAATTCCGCCGGAATTTTCACCGACAAATGGCGACACAGTAACGTTCACCCGCCGCCTGCAAACCGACCGGCGACATCGCTGCCGAGGACGCCACCCGATGCACCTTGGTTACCGGCGCCGCC
>CAZGDX010000018.1:11345-17157 GCA_964525225.1 uncultured Gammaproteobacteria bacterium | reverse complement strand
AGTATCAAGGTAGTTTGGTGTGCGGGCATCAAGACGAGGAGGAGACGTCTTGAGCCTACACCAAACTACCTTGACACTCAAATTCTTTATTTATTATAACAGATTAACATATTATGAAAAACTTGTCAATTCTTAAACAAAAATTTCATTAAAGCGCTATTCATTTTTCCGCCTCAACCCAAAGTGTCTGCCCCCACAACCGCGCGCATTTTCTTTTTATCGGAAGCGGCAATAACTTTCCAATAGGCAGTTTAATATGCGGAAAATAATTCATCATTCTATCGCTGTCGTGGACACAAATTTTCTTTTTTGAAAATTTACCATACATTTCTCCAATCTCTTTCGGGGCAAAAAATTTTGTAAGCATATTTCCTCCAACCCTGTAACCGTCCGTAAAACGGTTCGCCAATTCTTGCTTATTGTATTTTAACAGTTTCAACCTTAAAATTCCTTTCCCGAACCAAATAAAATATTTCCAATGCAACGAATTTTTATTATACAACATCGCTCCCGCTTTTCCGCCCGGTTTTAAAACTCTGTAAATTTCATCAATCGCTTTTTGGGTGTTGGGAGTGTGCATCTGGCACCCCCAAGCCAAAACATAATCAAAACTTTCATCGGGAAACGGAAGTTGTTCCTGGTCGGATTCCAAGACAACAGCCGAAAATCCATTAAGCTCTAGCCGTTTTTTGTAAGTTCCACAGCTTTCGGAGTGATATCTATTGCCGTGACATCCGCGCCCGCGCGGCAAAATTGTTCGGTAGTCCACCCTGAACCAACGCCAATATCAAGAACTTTTTTATCTTTTAAGCTGTCATAATTTATTAAATTTGAGAGCAAAGGAAACCTTGAGTGCGCCCATGGACTCATCCATTTTATTATTTTTTCATCCACTTTCTTAAAAAATTCCAAATCCATCCCTGTTTCTTCGTTTTTTGCCGCTCCCTTGTGTTTATCGTAAATAAACGGATTTTGATTCCACCAATCTTTTACTTTTAATTTTAATTCATCATTGATTTCACTTTTGTTAAACATACTAAAAAATATTTTAAACTTTTTTCCATTCGTTTATTTGTTTTGTTATTATTGAAAATTTCGGCTCGTCGCTTGCTTTTTCGGCGATATAAATTATATCATAGGCAAGTCCCGGAAATTTTTCTATTTCCATTACCAATTTTGTTTTTGGAATCGGAAAACCAAATCCTATTTCCTGTTTTAATGAAAATCCCGACCACCAAAACATCGTGCGCATTGTGTGCCGGGTCGGCAAATTTATGTGCGCTTCTTGCGGAGGCATTTCATCTTTTTTTAAAAATCTATTTATAAAAAGATTAAACCATATTTCCCTGTAAAAATACGGATTTGGTATTGAAATGATGAATTTTCCGCCTTTTTTAAGAACCCTGTTCGCCTCCAAAAAAACTTTCTGCGGATTCATTAGATGCTCAATAATGTCTATGGCAATTACCGTATCAAAAAAACCGTTTTCATAAGGCATGGAATTAACGTTCAAATCCACGTTTTTTATTTCCTTATATCCCTTTGGCGGTTCGCGGTCTTGTATGTCCAAACCATAAAAATCTTCGGCCTCCGGAGAAGGAAAAGAGCCATAACCAATATCCAAGGTTTTGCCTTGGATATATTTTTTTATAAGTTTGTGTTTTACTCTTTTTGCTTCTTTGCTTTTAAAAAACATAAAATTATTTCCCGCGTCAACATTACTCCCCCACCCTCACTTTTAAAACCTGCTCCTTTCCCCCGCGTAAAACCGAAAAATTCAACTCATCGCCCACCTTGTATTCGCTTAAAATTTCACTTAAATTATATTCTTTATTTAATTCTTCATTATTTATTTTTAATACCACGTCACCTTTCATTAATCCTGATGCTTTATCTTCCGCCGACAATATCATCGCCCCATTTTTCTCCCATTTTTCATCAATTGACGCGGAATGCGATAAGTCCAGATATTTCAATCCCAAAAACGGTTGTTTTATCTTACTATATTTAAAAAGAGATTGCAAAGATTTTTGAACATAGCCAAACGGTATGCCTGTTGCAACCGTTTTTCCATCTCCCGCGACAACACCGACCGCGTCCCCGCGATAATTAACAATCGGGAGTCCGTTAAAATCGGAATTTACCGCTTCGCCAAAAAACAAAACCTTCCCAAAACTTTCCGAGGAATTTATTACGGATTGCGCGGATACGGCCGGCTCATAACCTATGCCGCCAAAATAAATTCTCGTAATTTTTTGCGGCCCGCCAAATAAATATAAATTTTCTCCCGGCATAAGGTCTCTCGGGTCGCCAAAAGAAATCGGCTTTAATCCCGACGCGTCAAGACGCGCAAAAACCAAGCCGTTTTTTAAATCTTTTTCTATTTTTATGACCGTGGCGATTTTTCCGCCCTTTATCACCGCGGCAATTTGTTTTATCCCGAATGCCGAAATTATTTTATCCGCTATCACCCAGCCGTCGGACGTTGCCACAAAACCATAACCAATCCTATCTTTTTCCAAAAAAACATTTTGCGTCGGGTCGCTGCTTATGGATTTAACTTTATAAAAAACAATAACGGAATTGAAGACGTTTTTCTGGGTTTCTTCGTCCATTGAACGAGTTTTTGCTTGGAATGAACTATCTTGCTTATCCACAAGCAACCCCCCGACATCCATAAATGAAAAAAAATAAGAATATATAAGGGAACTGCTGAAAATTCCGGATAAAATTCCTATCAACACGCAAATTAAAGAAATTTTTAACAATTGATATTTCATAGGTTTTAAAACACAAAAAGTCAACAAATTATTTTTTATATCCGGAAAATCAGCAAAGAAACCGCTAAAATTATTCCGCCAATTAAAAATTGATAAAACTTCAATTTCCGGTTTTCGCTGCCGCTAAAAAATTTCGCGATATAAAGAACGCTTAATCCGAAAAATATCGCCAAAATCATTCCCGCGAAAAAAAACGAAACCGGCAAAAAAGTTAAAATTATAAAAACCTGCGAAGAAAGAAAGGCCGATACGATTGACCCTCTGTCAAATAATTTCTCGGATTTCTTTTCTTCGCCGCTATCCGTAAAATTTTCTTTTATAAAAACAAGATTTTTTATAAGAAAAACGTTTATCACAAACAAGAGCGGCAAAAGTTCCCATAAAGAAATGTGAAAAAACACCACAAAACCGTAAAGTACGGAAACCGCCAGAAAAAAAACCGCCACGTTAAAAAGAGCTATTTTTGAAAGAAATTCATTAAGCGACGGCCCGCTTTCCGATTTGCCGCGCACAATTACCGCGCGGATTGAAGGAAAATATTTTTTTAAAGTGTAAAAAAAACTATAAAGTAAAACAGAAACAAATCCCGATAAAAAATAAGAAAGAACGCCGTATTGCACAAACATTATTGACAAAACGGAACTTAAAAAGAAAATCAAAAGCAAAACGGAAAAATGGACGAAACATTTATTGGCAAGCTGTTTTTTGTTTTTTCTCGGCCTCCAGATTATCCACATCAACACAAAAATTACGACAATTCCAGATAAAATCAAAATATAAAAAAACACTGGCCACTGAAACGCCGTTTGCATGCCCAAAAATAACGCGCCGGACAAAATAAATGAAACAAAATTTCCAAACATCGGTTTATTCTTTGAAATAAAAATCTTTCACAAAAACGCTGGCCGCCGTCGTGAGCGGAATCGCAAGCAATACGCCGACGAATCCCGCCAGTTTCGCGCCGATAAGAAGGGCTATGATGCTTATTACAGGATTCAGCCCAACCGCTTTTTGCATTACCTTCGGAACAAGCAAATTATTCTCAAGTTGCTGGATAATAAAATAAAACACCACCACGAAAAACGCTTTTATCGGCGATTCGGCAAAAGCTAAAAATACTGCCGGCATTGCTCCCAAAATCGGACCGGCATAAGGCACCATTTCCATCAAACCGGCGAAAACTCCGAGCGCCAGCGCGTAATCCACCCCCAAAATCAACAAACCGACATACACAAATAAACCGATTATAAAACACAATACCAACTGCCCGCGCAACCAATCTCCGAGTTTTCTTTTAACTTCGGAACCGCGTTGTACGGTATAATCCCATTTTTCTTTCGGTAAAAAATTATAAATTATCTTTTTCATCGCTTCTTCCTCAACAACCATATAAAAAGTCATAACCAACACGACCACAAAAGCTATAATGCCACCAATGATTCCGGTCACCGTCGTAAATAAGCTTCCAATCCATTTTGCGATGCTTGTTTCCAAAGTCGCGACCGATTTTTGGATATTTTCAGACAATCCCTTTTCCGCCCCCCACTGCTCCAAACTCGCGAAACTTGTTGTTGCTTTTTCCCAATAACCGGCAAAATCTCTGGTAAATTCGCGGATTTGCCCAAGAATCGGCGGAATAAGAAGTATAACTACGCCGGCAAGAACGCCAAATAAGACGGCGCAAATCAAAAGCACCGATAAACCGCGCGGAATCTTATATTTTTCAAATTTATCCGCAAGCGGGTCTATCAAAGACGCGAGCATAAAAGCGACAAAAACCATTATCAAAACTTCATACAAATAATACGCCAAGACCAAAAGCGCCGCGACAAACGCGATTTTTATCATTGTCCAGACAGTTATGTTTATATTTATTGTTTTTTCCAACATATTCAAATATTTCCCAATAATCTGGGAAGATAATTATTATATTTATATTGTAGCAAAAAATAAAGAAAACAAAAAGTGTCCTTAATGTCTGCTTGATATTTAAAGCGTTTTCAGTTAAAATCAAAGTATTAAATCAACTCTATGCCAATCGCCATCAACAAAAGGGCCTTATTTGACTACGACATATTGGAAAAATTTGAAGCCGGAATAGTGCTTACCGGCGCGGAAGTAAAATCGGTCAAAAACGGACACATCAGTTTGAAAGGCGCTTATGTTACTTTTAAAAATAACGAGGCATATCTTTTGAACGCGCACATTTCCCCCTATCAAAAAGCCGGCTTCGCCCAGAGGTCTACAGCCGAGGGAAAAATTACTGGATACGACCCGACCCGGACTAGAAAACTTTTGCTCAACAAAAGCGAGCTGAAACGGCTAATTGGCAAATTAAGCGAAAAGGGCTTGACAATCGTGCCTTTAAAAGTGTATACTACAAGGCGTGGCAGGTTAAAAGTTGAGATAGGTTTGGGACGCGGAAAAAAGTTGTACGAAAAACGCGAGCTCATTAAAAAACGCGAAGTTGATAGAGAAATAAGAAGCAATTTGAAAAGATAATGGCTTGCCCCGCTTAAAGCTTTGAGATAAATAATCTTTTTTGTAAACAGGAAGCCGAAGGCGTTTCCGTGACACAAAACGAGGATTGAAAAAAATTTTTCTCCGAGCTTTGGGCGGGGGGATGACAGGTTTCGATAGGGAATTTTGACGAAAAACGCATGTCAAGGCGCATTTCTTGTAAAAAAATGCAAAACCTATAAGTGCAAACTTATTTGAAAGAGTGAAGAACGCTTTCCGCGTTCCTTCATTCGCAATGGCAGTTGCATAATTTTTGCGACAGCCCATCGGACCTTTGAGATTCTCATAAAAGGATTCCGGTGTTATATTGAGAATAGATTATTTTTCTTTTCCGGGAAATTTAATTGAAACTTACGGAATCGGGCGCGCAGATTTTGTCGGGTTTTGACTTTGCGCCTTAAATTCCAAATCCGGCTAAACATGTAGCTGTATTTTGTCTCCAAATTTCTTAGACGCGGGTTCAATTCCCGCCATCTCCACCATTCGCCTCGCAAGGCGAATGCCCTGAGCGA
>CAZGDX010000018.1:0-11245 GCA_964525225.1 uncultured Gammaproteobacteria bacterium | reverse complement strand
AGCCGAAGGGAGCGAAGCCGAAGGGAGCGAAGCCGAAGGGAGCGAAGCCGAAGGGAGCGAAGCCGAAGGGCTAATCATTAAATTTAAAATGAAATATTTTACCTATATCGCGCGTTGCAATGACAATTCTCTTTATACCGGATCGTGCAACAATCTCAAAAACAGGGAACTAAGACACAATAAAGGCCAAGGAGCGCGATATACCAGGGCAAGATTACCTATAAAAATTGTCTATTTTGAAAAGTTTGACACGCTTACCGACGCAATGAGAAGAGAAAGCCAAATAAAAGGGTGGACAAAAATTAAAAAAGAAAATCTAATTAAATTTGGTCATCCGACGAAAAAATAATATTTTAGATTTAAGATTTGCGTTTTATAATTAAATCGCAAATCTTAAATCTAAAACAAATAACAATGAGAATTTCAAGAAGAAAAAGATTTTTCAGACCGCAAAACCAACAGCAAATCCATTTTCGGATAAACGAACAGATAAGAGCGCCCGAAGTCCGCGTCATTGATGAAAATGACGTAAATTTAGGTATTTTACCGTCATGGCAAGCAGTAAAAGAAGCTGAAGCCCGCGGCCTTGATTTGGTTGAAGTAAATCCAAAGGGCGATGTGCCGACTTGCAAATTAATGGAATACGGACAATTTAAATACGAAAAAGAAAAAGAACTCAAAAAACAAAAGCAGGCGCAAAAAACTATGGAAATAAAAGGAATCCGGCTTTCCGCGAGAATCGGCCAACATGATTTGGACGTCAAAAAAGAACGCGCCAAAGAATTTTTTGAAAAAGGCCACAAGGTTCAGATAGAAATTATTCTCCGCGGACGCGAAAAACGCTTTACAAATCTCGCGAAAGATGTTATAAATCAATTTATTAAGAACTTAGATGAAGAAATCGGAGTAAAACCCGAACAGCCAATTTCGGTTCAGGGAGGAAAATTATCGGTAATAGTCGCTAAAAAATAAATATAAATCAAACGCAAACACCGCTAATCCTTTAACGCTTGCGTTTATATCGCTTATCATTAAACGCGCAAATATGAAAACCAAAAAAACCATTCAAAAAAGATTCACAATTACGAGAAAAGGGAAAGTTATGCATCGCCACGCCGGGCAGGACCATTTTAATACCCGCGATACGGGAAAGATTACTAAGAAAAAGAGACGCGACCACGCGATGGAATTAACCCACGTTAAAACTATAAAAAAATTGATAGCTTAAATAACTGCAAATTTCAAATTGCAAATTGCAAAATTTAAATTTGAAATCTGAAATTTAAAATTTGAAATTGAGATATGCCTAGAGTCAAACGGGGAAAAACTCATCTAAAACGCCGAAAAAACCTGCTTAAGAAAGCCAAGGGCTTTATGTGGGGCAGAAAAAGCAAACCAAAGCTTGCCAGAGTCGCGGTTTTAAAAGCCGGAAAGCACGCTTATAAGCATCGCAAAACCAAAAAACGCGATATGCGCTCGCTTTGGATTATCAAGATAAACGCGGGTCTCGGAAATTTCGGATTATCTTACGCGCGCTTTATTGATTTGCTTAAAAAGAAAAATGTCTTGTTGGACAGAAAAATTCTCGCCAATTTGGCGGAAAAAAACCCAAAAATATTCAAAGAGATAGTAAAAAAGATAAAATAAAATGAATCAATATGCCGTCCGAAGCTTTACGCGAGGACGGTTTTTGATTGACAAAAATAAAATAATTTGCTAAGTTCAAATCAGGAAACGGTCTTTAAAAAATAAAAGGAGAGAAAAAATGCCCTTCAAAATCAAAATGGGGAAAACCGAGAAAATTTTTGAATTACTACTTCGCGCGCCCAAAATGTCCCCGGCAAGTTTGGAAATTGAACCTTACATTCTTGGAAAAGCCAATTTGTTTTTCCCGCTTTTTGACGTTGAAGTCAAGATGGCAAGCACCGGCTCTGAATATTCGTTAAAAAGCGTGATAACACTGCAACAAGTAGGCGAATTGAACAAAAAAACAGGACAACGCGAAACCAGGCCCAGCAGGTTTAAACTAAATTACATTGCCACACCGGTTGTCCCGGGATTAAATATTGTTTTTGTTAATGAACGCGAATACAGCGTGCAAAATGAAAAAGGCGAAGAAATTTACAGTATTGTGCAGCTTTATATCGGAGGCAATATCATTATTTCAGCGGGCGCGGATAAAATTTCCAGCCCACCGCCAAAACCCATTATCACGCAAGTTGAACTGCAAAAAGAACTGGAAATTTTCAGCTCTGTTATTGAAGCGCTCGTAACCAGTGTTTACGAGCATCAAAAAGAAACATGCCTTAAAAATTTCGGGGAGCCGTGGGCGACAGACCTTTATACCAAACTCACGGAAAGAAATATTTACCTCTACTTGCGCGGTCCGCTGTCCATCGACGACAAATTTAAAAAAAATTCCGAAGATGAAGATGAAGATGAAAATGAGAATGAACGGAAAATGCAAGATAAAAATTTTGTCGGAAAAGCCCCCAAACCCATAGACCCCAAAAAACTTGAATACTATCTCGCCGATGTCGGGGGAATTGAAGAACAAAAACGAATAGCGTGGCAAGTTGTTGAATTTCTGAAAGAACCTGAAAAATTCAACCGGCTTGGAGCAAAAATTCCCAAAGGCGTGCTTTTGGAAGGTCCGCCCGGCACCGGTAAAACAATGCTTGCGAAAGCGATTGCCAAAGAGGCCGATGTGCCGTTCTTCGCAATCAAGGGTTCGGATTTCGTGGAAGTTTATGTCGGCGTCGGCGCCGCGCGCGTCCGCATGCTTTTCAAAACCGCGGCTCAATACGCGAAGAAAAAGAAAACTTCAGTTATCATTTTCTTTGATGAAATTGACGCTGTTGCCGGCAAACGCGAGGGCGGTTCCGGCGGTTCTCAAGAACGCGAACAGACATTAAACGAGATGCTCGGACAGCTTGACGGCTTTGAAGCAAATAACAAAATCGTTGTTATCGCGGCCACAAACCGTCCTGATATTCTTGACCCGGCCATTACTCGTCCGGGCAGATTCAATCGCAGAATCATTCTTCCGAATCCCGACCTTGATGCCCGTGAAGCAATCTTAAAAATCCACGCCCGAAACAAAATTATAAAAGAAGGCATTGATTTTAAACAAATTGCTAGAACAATCATCGGTTTTTCCGGCGCTGATATTGACGACCTTTTAAATGAAGCCGCGATTCTGGCCGCCAGTAAGGATAAAGACGCGGTCGACGAAGAAGATATTAACGAAGCGCGGGAAAGAATTATGCTGGGTCCGGAAAGAAAAATTAAAGATATGCCAGAATATGAACGGAAAAATACTGCCTATCACGAAGCCGGACACACCCTGCTTCATGAACATTTCTACCCTCTCACCGACCCTGTTCAGAAAGTCACCATTGTTCCCCGCGGACAAGCGCTTGGTCTTACCGTTCCTCAGCCAATTGAAGATAAATACAATTCCAATAAAGCGCAAATCTTAAAAAAGATGTGCGCGTTAATGGGCGGGCGAGCTGCCGAAATTATTCTTTCCGGAGAAAAAAATTATACCACTAGCGCTTCCAAAGATATTGAAATGGCAACCGAACTTGCGCAAAAAATGGTAAGACGGTGGGGTATGTCCCGCGAGCTCGGCCCGGTCAATCTCGGCGGGACCGATACGCATATGTATCTCGGATACCAAACGGGCAATTCTTCAGGCATCAGCCCTCAGACCCAAGAAAAAATTGACGCGGTTGTTAAGGATTTGTGCGAAAAATCGCTGAAACGCGCGATTAAAGTTCTCACCGAACAACGAAAGGCGCTGGACGCGCTTGCGAACGCGCTTCTTGAAAAAGAAACTCTCAGTCACGATGATATAGAACAGATTATGAAAAAAAACACTGTAAAGCGCGACCACGTATTCTCCACAACCGCCAGAATGGGTTTCTTCCGTTCCGGCGAATAAACTTAAAACCGTCCTTCGCGTAAAGCTTAGGACGGCATTTTTTTATCTTTTTCCCCGTTTTCATCTATATACCCGCAAAATCAATTTAACACTAATTTGCGCGAACGAGCGTTTTAGTGTTAAATGTTAAATATAGTATCTAATATAAATTATATGAACAAAACTGTAAAACAACTTTCAAACAAAGGCAAGGCAAAGGAAATTACAAAAACCATATTAAGCATTTGCGCAGTGGGCGGTTTAACTCTGTTCGCATCCGGCGGTGTGCGTTCATCTAAAAAAGCGGGGAAATTAATTGATGGACTATCGCAATATTCGCTATCTCGCATCAATACATGCCTAAAACGATTAAAAATGCAAGATTATATTAAATATGATGTTCAAGACCTAACCCAGCCAATATGTATAACCAAAAAAGGTCTTGAAAGGATATCTTTATCAACCTTGAAAGACAAAATTAAGTCTCTGCCACTCAAAAGGTGGGATCATATCTGGCGTTTGGTAACTTTTGACGTCAAAGAGAAAAACAGAAATCGACGCAATAACTTTAGACGCCAACTGAAATCTTTAAACTTTTATCAGTTACAAAAAAATATTTTTATTACCCCGTTTTCTATTGAGAAAGAAATAGAAGATATTGCCCGCTTGTATTATTTAAAAAACAATATTTTAATTCTACACGTAGCATCTCTCGGACAACACGAAGATAAAATAAAAAACTATTTCTTCGCTTCAGCCAAAAATCATCCAAAAAATAAAAAACACTAAACCGCGCGAACGAGCATTTTAGTGTTTTTTATTTTTTAGTGAAGAATAGTTACTTTATCATCTTCAAAAATTCTTTTTCGCTGATGATTTTTACTCCCAACTTTTTTGCTTTGTCATATTTACTCCCCGGTTCAGCGCCGGCAATCACGAAATCCGTGTTTTTGGAAACCGAACCGGCGGGGTCGCCGCCGAGTTCGCGGACTTTTTCTTTTGCCAAGTCGCGGCTCATGCTTTCCATTTCACCGGTAAAGACGAATGTCTTTCCAGCCAAAGGCAAATGCGCGCGCTTTTTCACTTCTAAAATTTTTACTCCATTTTTCTTTAAATCTTCAATCAATTTTTTGTTTGATTCTTCGCGAAAAAATTCAAATACGCTTTTTGCCACCACTGTTCCGATATTTGGCGCCAACTCGATTTCTTCGTATTTTGCTTTCATTAAATTTTCAATTGATAAAAAAGCGTTCGCCAAATCAACGGCGGTCTCCTCGCCAATATGTTCTATGCCGAGCGCGTAAATTAGTCGCGCCAGAGTGGTTTCTTTGGCTTTTGAAATTGACTCCACTGTGTTTTCCGCGGATTTCTCGGCAAAACGTTCCAAGTCCACCAAATCGCTTTTGGTTATTTTAAACAAATCGGCCGGAGTCGCCACAAGTCCCTCGTCCATCAATTTTTCCACGATTTTCGGACCCAAACCTTCAATATCAAAAGCTTTTTTGGAAACAAAATGTATTACTCGCTCCAAATCTTTTGCCGGACATTTTTTATTTACGCAGTAAAGCGCGGCCGAAATCCCCTCTTTTTTACTTTCTATTTTTTTCCTTTGCAATAAAGTTCCACAAACAGAACATTTTTCCGGAGGATTTGCCGGCTTTGCGTTTTTCGTCCGCAGCCGAGGTAAAATCTCAATAATTTTCGGTATCACATCGCCGGCTTTTTCTAAAATTACAGTATCCCCTATTTTCAAACCGAGCCGTTTTATTTCATCGGGATTATGAAGAGTGGCATGCTGAACAGTTGTCCCGCCCAAAAATACCGGCTCCATTATGGCAACCGGGGTTACCGCGCCCGTTCGTCCAACCTGCCAGCGGACATCCAAAATTTTTGTGGTTACCTGCTCGCCCGGAAATTTAAAAGCAATGGAACCGCGCGGAGCTTTGCCGACAATCCCCAGCTTTTCCATCAGATGATTGTTGTTTACCGTCACCACCACTCCGTCTATCCAATAATTCAACTTTTCACGAATTTCTCCAATGCGCTTCTGAAAATTTTCCACTTCGAACAAATTCGCGCAATACGCGTATTTGGGGTTTATCTTTATGCCTAAAAGCTTTAAAATTTCATGATTTTCTTCATGCGTGGTTTGCCCGAAATCAGTCAGCAGTTGGTATCCGTAAAAATCCAGATGCCTTGAAGCGGTAATTTTTGGGTCGAGCTGGCGGATAGAACCGGCGGCAATATTCCGCGGATTGGCAAATTCCTGGAGCTTTTTTTTCTTTTGTTCGCGATTCAGCGATTCAAAAACTTTCTTCGTCATAAAACATTCTCCGCGAACTTCCACAACGCCATCGCCTTTTATCTTTTTTCTGAATTTCTCCTTATCCACATCTTTAAATCTTTGCAAAAATTCGGAAATTTCTTTTTCCGACGGAATCCGCAGACGCAACGGTATTGCCTCTATAGTTTTCAGATTCTGAGTTACATTCTCGCCCACACGTCCATCGCCGCGCGTGGAACCGGAATCCAAAACTCCGTTTTTATAAACTAAAGAAACCGCGAGCCCATCCATTTTAAGCTCGGCAAAATAATCAAATTTAGAATTTGGCGCGAGTTTTCTTATCCGTATTTCCCAGTCCTTAACTTCTTCCGGAGTAAAAACATCTTCCAAAGAAAGCATGCGCTCGCCATGCACGACTTTTTGAAATTTTTTCAGCGGTTCTCCGCCAACGCGCTGGGTTGGAGAATCGCTTGTAATAAATTCCGGAAATTTCTGCTCAAGTTTATAAAGTTCGTGTTTCAACGAATCGCACGCCGCGTCGGAAATTTCAATTTTATCCAATACGTGATAAAGATACCGATGGCGGTTTATTTCTTCCTTTAATTTTTCTATTCGCTTTTTTGCTTCTTCGCGTGTCATACTGCAATACTACTAAATTACTAAAAAACTACGAAATTACTAAAATTCATCTTAGCCGATTTTCGTAATTTAGTAAAATTTCGTAATTTGGTAGTTATTTTAAATTCCCACTAAATAATACCACGTTTCAATAATCTGGTCTGCCAGAAACATTACAATAATTGTCGCAATCACCAAAAACGGACCGAATGGAATCTCACTTTTCCAAGTTTTATTTTTAAGCGTTATTAATCCCAAACTGACTATTGAACCGATGAAATACGCCAGAAAAAGCGCCGGAATTATATTGGGCCACCCCAAAATCGCGCCCATTAAAGCCCCCAAATTCACATCTCCCCCGCCAATCCACCTGCCTCTGGAGATTATATACTGCAACATAAAAAATCCCCCGCCGACAAAAACCGCAACAATAAAATTCCACAAGTCCCGCCCCAAAAGAAAATGCGATAGAAAAGCAAAAAAAATTGACGGAATCGTAAAGACGTCCGGAATAAAACCATAATGAAAATCGTAAGAAAAAATAGCTAGAAGCAGAGCGATAAAAATCCACTGAGCGCCAACCGTAAACGCGAATTGATAATCGTTTAAAGCGACCTCGCCAATGCTATCCGCCAAATGAAGAGGGGCGAATTTTACATAAACAAGCGCAAAAAGCGCCATCGCGGAAAATTCTATAAAAGGATAATGCCAAGAAATCGGCCTGGCGCAATACCGGCATTTTCCGCGTAAAAACAAAAAACTGAAAAGCGGAATCAAATCTTTAGCAGCAAGCTCGTGCCCGCATCGCGGACACTGGGACCTTGTCCACAAACTTTTTCCGGTTTTCACGCGCCAAACAAGCGCGTTGGTAAAACTTCCGATTACAAGACCAATAAGGGCGGAAAGAAATATGAAAAAATAATACATAAAATAAACTAAATCCGAATATCAAAATCCGAAATCTGAAACCGCGTTTCGTATTTTGATATTCGAATCTCGTATTTTATGTTTATATTATACCAAAAATTCTTTGTTTTGAATAATAATCATATTTATAAAACGCAAAACCCCCTTTTTTTAAAAAGGGGGTTTGTTGTGTTTGTTTCAAAACAAAAACTTTTTTATTTTTTATTGAATGCCTCCCGGAGATGCCGTATGGTCGCCAGCCGGCAATCCTCCAGTCGTGGCTTCCAACCTAAATGTCAAACTGTATGTTGTGCCATTATCGCTTGTATACACGTAATCCGCGCCTCCCGGTAATGGATTTGACGGAACGAGAGACATAAATACAGTTGTACAACCGGTAGTATCCGCCTGCCAAACGGCGTTTCCGGTATTATCGCACAATACATTATATCCCACACTTCCCAAAACGGTGCCGGTCGCTGCTGTCGGATATTCGTTTGTTTCAACGAAAGCAAGTTCCAAAGCCGTTTGGACTTGTTTAATATCGGCAACGCGTTTCGCGTCGCGCGATTTTGTTCTCGCGCTATTTAACGCCACAACAGCCAAAGTTGCAAGCAAACCGATAATCGCGATAACGACTAAAAGCTCAATTAATGTAAAACCCTTTCTTTTCATTTTGTTTCACCCCCTTTCATTGGAAATTTGATATTTTCCGGACCAAAATCAATTCTGATTTTGACCCGACAAAATTATTAATTTTTATTTTCCTCAACTTCGCGCATTGCCAAACCGACCGCGACGGAAAAACGCGAACCCAATTCATCCAAATCAAACTTTAAATCTTCGGGATACAGCACTCTAGCCCACGGATTCCCTAAAAAAACTCTAATATTCAAAGCCCTGGAAAAAAAATCAGCCAAATGCGGATAAAAAGCGGAACCCCCAGTTAAAACTATTTTTTCCACTTTCGCGGATTTTCCTTCCGCGGTCTCTTTTGAATTTTCGTTAAGATAAAGATTAAAACAATATCGGATTTCGTTAAGAACGGGAACGAGCAACGACTCTATTGGTTTTGGCAAAACAGACCCTGCTTCCGCGCCGCCATTTTCGGCAAAACGCGCGTCGCGTTTTAACGATTCCGCCTCAATAATTCCCACTTTTGTCATTTCACTCAATGCTTTTGTAATCATCAACCCGCCCAAATTTATACTTTTTGTAACCGCGGGTATGCCGTTTTCCACAATTAAAATATTTGTTTTAGTCGCGCCAATATCCAAAATAGCGATAGTTGACTTATCTTTTCCAATTAAAGAACGGATCAGTCCGAACGCCTCTGTTTCAAGATATAAAAGTTCAAGTTTAGCGTTTTTAAAAATCTCCACGTATTTATTTATAAGATTTTTCGGCGCGGCGGTCAAAAGAACGCGCGCCGATTTTGACGAGTCTTTTTTTTCTGTGTTTAAAATTTTATAATCCAACACCGCTTCTTCCAAAGGATAAGGCAATAATTTGCTTGCCTGCAATTCCACCGTCATTTTCAATTCTTTTTCCGAAGATGGCGGAATGTTTATAATTGAACTAAAAATAGCGGAAATAGGCAAACCGGCAATAGCCCGGCTACCTTTTACTCCGGCATTCGCGCAAATTTTTGCCAAAATCTCGCCGGTTTTTTTATCATTCAAAACATCAATTTCCACCTCTTCCGGTCTCCGTTCGGAATAGCCGTATGTCAAAAGACGCGGCCTGCCTTTGTATTTTTCAAATTCAGCCATTTTTATTCCGCCCGCGCCAATATCCACACCTAAAAAAGTTTTAGGTTTTCTCTTTAAAAATCCAAACATACCCAGTAGTAGAAATTCAAGTGTTTATGGTAATTTTATTTCACGAACACCTGTTTTATTTGCGAGTTTATTTAATCTAAACTGCCCAGATTAAGCTAAACTCCCGCTTCTCTTGAATTTTCACTACTGGGCATACACAATCATATTATACCATTTTCCGACTCTTCAGTTATCAACAGCCCCAAACTTTCTTAAAACCAACACTCCAAAATTTTCAATTATCAATTTTAAATTTTAATTGAAGATTAAAGGCTAAAAATTAAAGTTTGAAAATTTAACCTTAAAAATTCTAATTTGATTTAAAATTTATAATTTAAAATTCGGATTTAGTCCCGATGTTCGTCTATCGCCTCATTCACCAGCCGGTCGGCTTCTTTGTTTTTTTCCCGGCGAACGTGAGTAAAGCTGACTTTCTTGAATTCCGCGCATAAATTCCAAACCTTTACAAAAAGCGTAGCTAAACCGGCATCGCGAACGCGGTATTCGCGCTTCAACTGTTTTACCACCAGCTCGCTGTCCAGATAAAAATCCAGCTCTTCGGCGCCCAAGTCCTTTGCTTTTTCCAACGCCAAAATCACCGCTTTGTATTCGGCCTGGTTATTGGTGGTTTCTCCGATATATTTTTTATATTCTCCAACTCCTTCAATAAAAACACCAATCCCCGCAGGTCCCGGATTACCCCGCGCTCCGCCATCTGTAAAGATAGTCAATTTCTTATTCATATTTAATATCTATTATCTTATATTGCAATTCCCTATTTCCGTTCCATTCATTCACTCCCACTTCAAATATTATATCAATTATTGTCCCGATTTTTAATTTTTCAATGTGCTGGCCGATAAAAAACCCTATCATTTTTTTCGGAGATGCTCCATTGCGCGATACAAACAAGCGTAGATGCTTTTCACCGTTTCCGACCGCTTCCACAGCCATAACTTTCGCGCCTTTGACCAAAAATCTCGGGTGCGGATTTTTTTCGCCAAACGGTTCAAATTTAACCAGATTTTCATAAAGCTTCCAATCCGCCTGTTCAAAAGATATTTCCGCGTCTATTTCCAATTTCGGCGATAAATCCATTCCTTTTATTTTTTCCGCGGCGACAGCGACAAATTCTTTTCTGAATTCCGCCAAATCGGTTCCTTCTTTTAGAGTAAAACCACAAGCCCCCGAATGCCCGCCGAATTTATCAAAAAATTTCGCGGACGCTTCCATTATTTCCATGATATTTACACCTTCCACGCTCCGGCCCGAACCGATGATTTTTCCGCCGCGTTCGGTCATAGCCAACGTTGGGCGGTAAAATGTTTCCGCGACCTTTCCAGCCGCGAGACCGACAAGCGAAGCCATCCAATCCGGCTTAAAAACAATAATCGCCGCGTTTTCTTCTTGTTTTTCTTCAACTGCCAAAAATTTGGCTTCCAAAAAAATCTTTTCTGCCTGTTTTTGCCTTTCGGAATTTTCTTTATTTAGAGCGGAGGCAAGCTCCGTTGCTTTTTCCGCGTCTTCTTCAATCATCAGCTTAAACGCGGCGCTGGCGTGATTCATCCGTCCGGCCGCATTTATCCGCGGGGCAATCATAAAACCTATGGAATACGTATCCAAAGCTCCGAGCTTAATGCTTGCGGATTCTATCAGTTTCCGCAAACCCAGCCGTTTTGTCTTGTTCAGCAC